>JAEOTI010000330.1 GCA_016839955.1 Candidatus Hodarchaeota archaeon
ACTAGTTTAATAATTTGCTTTGCCATGGCAATTTTTATGGCTGTTTTTTTATTTTTCACTGGTGTAAAGGATGATAATGAACAGGATTTTAATATTTATTACGAATAACTAATTATAATCTTTTATATTTTATTTTTTTACTGAAATAAGCATATGATGAAATTATCTAAGGCAAACTGACTTAACCAATGTGTTATAGCCTATTTTAGTAATAGATTCAGTTTTTGACATTAAAATCATTTTAGTTTCAACATAAGAAAGCCTCCAACAAAATTTGTACGTGATTTCGCCAAACTCCGTCTAAAATGTCAAAAAAGGGGAGGAGAACTGTGCTTTCACGACACAAAATCTTTTATTCAAAACGGATTCTAAGCTGATAAATTCTGCTAATTCTAAGACAAATGAATTCTTTCTCTAGTTATTAGTCGAAATTATTATAAAATTGACAATCCGCTTTGATTTGGATTTTTCAGAAGAAATAACTAAAAATATAATGTTTTCGTCAAACTTTTAAAATATGTCGCGTTATATCCAGTTTGAGGTTGATTACTAATTTCTTTTTCAGAAAATACGAAAAATAAATGGTTATAAGGAATAGAGCTAATTTATTTTAGTTTTATATTCCTCTCATATGCAATTCTCTGAAATTTTCTTCAATTGAGGATATGAATTGAGTATTGATGAGCTTATCATACCCCAAGGGAAACTCAAAAGGGCATTCTTTTTTACAGCAGGAAGTATATCTTTATTATTGGGAATAGTGGGTATAATTCTTCCTATTCTCCCCACAACCCCATTCCTCTTACTTGCTACTGCATGTTTTGCTCGAAGCTCAGAAAGAGCTTATTATTGGCTTTTAAACAACAAATTTTTTGGGTCATACATTCGAAATTATCAGGCAGGGAAAGGAATTCCCATTAAGATTAAGATCTATGCAATTACTCTTCTATGGGCAACAATTTTGGTTTCAGTGTTTATTTTTGTGAAAATCTTTTGGATTCAACTGATATTGCTTATAATCGCTGCTATCGTCTCAATTCATATCGTACTAGTAAGGGCAAAGAAATCATCAACAAAAGCCTCGGTTTCGATCTATAAAGCACCAGCAGAAAATTTTGATTTTTAATTAAAAAAAATCAATAAAAAAGTAATCAAGGTCCAAGGAGACGACTTGATCTCCTTTGTAAAGATTGTCCATTAGTTTTCTCGTTTACATGTCCTTGTAAAACTGCTATCCCACCTGAAAAAGTTGTTAAATTGAAACACAATATGTGTCCAGATTGTGTTGGAAATCTACGTAAAGATGGGAGCCTTAAAATCTGTGACCTCTGTAATTTCCATATTCTTTTTACTTTAACATTTTCTAAAGGTCAAGGCTGAAAATGGGTTATAAAACGTTTCAAATAACATTAGCTAGACCTAATGACGCAGAGGAAATTTCTTCGCTATTATTTGAAGCTTTTCGTGATAAATTTTTGGCAATGATGCATAATAACGAACATAAAATTGTTCCTTTACTAAAAATTTACTACACTCAAATTCTCAATAATCCCACCCATAATATTATTGTCCTTAAACTGGAAGGAAAATTGGTAGGAGTGTTGATTATCAGTGGGAAGGGAATTCCCATAATCAATGAAATACCTCGTTCAGTTATTAAACAAGCAATTCACAATTTAGGTCTTAGAACAAGTATTCGGTTGGGCTTAGGCTTTTTAATTTTGGAAAGCACTCCAAGAGTTAAAGATCGTCTTTATATTAACACTATAGCCGTAAAAAAAGAATATCGTGGGAGAGGAATCGGAAAACTACTTATAAATTTGTGTGATAAAATCGCAACTCAAAGAAAAATTACAGGTGTCTGTTTATATGTAGCTGACAATAATAAATCAGCTATCCAATTCTATCGAAAGTTAGGGTTCACAAATAAGGAGACTGAAAGAATTTTCCTTTTTTATTTGTTGTTTCGTGTCAAAAGTTTTTATTATCTAGAAAAAATAAAGAACTTCAGTTGAATCAATAAATGTGGAGATCGTTCAGATGGTACCTCTATTGTGATTGCAGCAGCTTTAAGTTCCCTGTCTTTTCCTCCCAAATTATAAAAAGGGTTTTATTTTGCAAAATACTCAAATAAATAGAAAAAGAAACTCTTCAACAAGATTCTAATCTAAGATGGAGAATTTAATTACGTCAAACTCCCCTTAATATGTCAAAAAAGGGGTAGAGAACTGTGCCATCACGACTCAAAATTCTTTGGTTAACTAATGAATCCGGGTAATCAATCCATCAAATTCGCTATCAAAACTTAGCAAAACCGGAATATCACGCTGTTTGCTATGAGCAAGTAACGTACAATCTGTAAAACTTAAGGGACGTGTTTTGTCTGAATATTTTTCGAATATCTTCCATGCTTCAGATATGAATTCTTTTGTAAATGGTTGTAATAGACAAATCGCTTCAGATCCTACAAAATACTCATACACTTGTTTAACTAAGTCTTTTCTTTTCGTTCGAAACCAAGTTACTGTTATTGCTTCATCAAGGATATAATCTGTCGTTATTCGAGTTCCCCATTTTCCTTCTAGAAGATCTTGGAGTAAATCATTTGCCCTTGAGTAATTATCATCATCTTTATTCCCAAGTGCCACAAAAAAGCTTGTATCTAAAAGAATTGGCAAATTATTTTTCTCCATATAAGGCTTTATCAACATTTGATGAAAGATCTGCCGTTTCTTTCCCCCAATGGGTCGCTTTTAATTTAATTTTGTTAATCTCTTCGTCTGAAAACTTCTTAGAACCAGCTATCAGCCGTTCTACTAATAATTCTATGTTTTCAGAGATTAATGATACAGAATACTCAAGAATCTCTTGTTGAGTTAGATGTTGTTGTGTTAGTAAATAAATCCTCGATTGAATTTCCTTCAATTGATCACTCTTAGCGAATTTGACAGTTGTCATATAGGATACCTAGTATACTCAGTATACTGGATATACTATAAACATTTCTAATTTCCTATTTTCGTCAAATTCTCTCTAAAACGTCAAAATTTGATTGAAAAACTCTGCTTTGACGACAAATTAATCACAAGTTTTAGACATCTTTAGCCCAATCAAATAATTCCGCTGTCAAATAAAGGTCTTCAGAAAGGGAATTTATGGTTTTCAAATAATCTGTGAGGTTCTCAAAGCAACCTTTCATATAACCTAACTTACAAACACCTAATGTTCCGATAAATGGGATTTTAAGCTTTCTACATATCGTTCTTACTTTTAAATCGTCCGTTATCAGTAATCCCATGGTTTCAAGTGCCCAGAGAATACATTCTTGTTCTCCTCGACCTAGCTGAATAAAATTTTCGTCATTTTGTATTTTCTGAGGTGTTGAAGGAACTGTTTCCTTAAGAAAAATTGATTTGTTACTTAATCTCTCATTCCAACGTTTTGAAAATTCCTCTTCAACAGCACAAGGGACAATTATGTCGGAAAATAGACAACTAAGAAGGGATAATCGATTTATTCTCTGTAAAGCACTCATTGTACAATTATCAACTATAACCACAAAAGAGAATCCCCTATTTTGTAAAAGTTTCAGCTAATTTCAATTCTTCTTCGAGGTTTTCAGCAGTCAGGGTCTCCCCTCGTCTTTTTATTTGTCGTTTTGCTAATTCATCATGGAATTCATCAAAATGTAAACCACTTAATTCCGCAGCTTTCCCAATTGAGACGATTCCATCAATGTAAAGCTCAATAGAGAGCAAAATTCTGTTTAATTGTTGTAATTTATCACGAGATTCCTTATAATATTTTAGAAACTCGTCTGGTAAAGAAACATCCAAAGTCATTATATTATCAATCCAGATTATTCTAATTAATTTAATAGATCTGTTAAATAAAAATATTTACTCTGAGTCTAATAGAATAAACACTAATAGCTATTACTTTTTTTTATATTTCACCCAAACGAACGAATTGGTCTGTTTTATCTTCGGCCAGGGCTTTCCGTGTTTCATTTATTAATGATGCTTCATTTGGAGTTATTATAGCATCCTGTTGATCTTCTATTAATTGATGTAGATCATGAATTTCTGTAAACATCTTTTCAATCATATTTCGGAGTTCTTTAAGTTCAGAGAAAATTTTTTCTTCGCTAATTGTCATGAAAATCCCTATTGTTTATCATATTATTAAAAATATTATAGTTTTGATAACTAATATACCATAGATAAAGTCTTTTGACTGAAGCTTGCCTTTTAACTTAATGAATGTTCGGACAATCACACAATGATTAACTCTTAACCAATATGTTATAACTTATCATATTAATTGATTCAGAATTTAATTCTAACATTAGAAGGTTTTCAACTAAATTTGTTTATAATTTCGCCAAACTCTCTCTAAAACGTCAAAAACTGCGCGGAGAACTGTGCCTTCACGACGTAACAAATTTAGATACAAAACGATTTCTAAACCAATAATCTCTGCTAATTTTAAGTGAAAAGAAATCTTTCTCAAGCTAATTGTCTAAATTATTATATAATTGAGAATCCTCATTATTTTCATCATTTTAGAAGAAATAACAGAAAATAATGGCGTCGCCAAACTAATAGATATTGACACATTAGTTAAAGTTTGGGGGCTGTTTTTCATTACAATCAAAGGATTAAAGCATTATTCTTTATCAATACATATATATATATTGATTACAAAATTTAGTACATGGTGTGTAATCTATGGCTCACAAATCAATAACTGTGTCCGAAGATGCATACAATGCACTTCGTGACCAAAAAAAAGAAAATGAATCATTTACTGATGTAATAATCCGATTGACTGGACAAAAAAGGCGTAAAAAACGCTTAATTGAATGGTTAGAAAGTAAAGAACCCTTAGATGAATTAGCGATGGCTGTAGAGAAAATCCACCAATCACGTTCTTCGTGGTCTTTTAGGGAGAGGCAATAGGATAATGCTTTTAGAAACTGATTTTCTAGTATCTTTACTTCGAAAGGATAAAGTTGCAATCCAAAAACTTCATGAACTTTCAGAGAGCTTTGAAACTCTCCGAACAAGTCATATAAATGTTTGTGAGTTGTACAAAGGCGCCTACATTTCTAGTAACACAGGAGAAAACTTGAGAGCAATAGAGGAACTCTTAGATTACATTGAAATTCTTCCATTTGATCTGGGAGTAGATCAACAATTCGGGAGACTCTGGGCTCAACTTCAACAACAAGGAGAGCAAATAGGAGAAATGGACATTCTAATTGCTAGCATTGCTCTTACTCACAAAGAAGCAGTGCTTACTCGAAACATTAAACATTTTGAAAAAACAAAGGTTAGCCTCACTAGCTGGTAGTTAATTATATGTTCTTAGGAAATATCAAACTAATTTCGTCAAACTCTCTCTAAAACGTCAAAAAAGGGGTGGAGAACTGTGCCTTCACGACTAAACATTCTAATCTCAAAACGGGCTCTAAACTGATAAATTCCATTCATTCTAAGGAATAGAGGAGTATTTCTGTATTTTCCAGTAAAAAACTGAAAAAACTCAAAAATTTATTCAGTTTCATTAGTTCAGAGGAAATAGAATGATAATTGATAATGTCATCAAACTATTGAAATACATCGCATTCTATACAGTTTGAGGTATATTTTTTACCACCTATTACATGATCTTTGCAGGTGAAGGATAGATTAATGTTTCAATAACTTTTTCTTTAAAGAGAAAATATAGTATTCAAGGCGGTATACCGATGGGGATCAATTGGACAGAGCGTATTAGTATTGATCCAAATATTTGTCATGGAAAAGTCTGTATAAAAGGAACTAGAGTTATGGTTTCTATCATTTTAGAATGTCTTGCAGAAAAACTAAGTTATGACGAAATAATAGAGGAATATCCAACGATTACAAAGGATGATATTTTAGCTGCAATTCAATATGCCGCTTATCTTGCTAGTGAACGAATTATTCCAATCAGCTCCTCAACTTGAGGAAAAACTTATGAAATTCAAACTTGATGAGAATGTTCCATTTTCATTAAAGCGAATAATTGAAAATTTTGGACCTCATCAAGGAGATGTGCTTTCACGATACTTAATTGTAAAAAAAAGGGGAGACTGCTGCTATTATTTATCTACGGCCTTCTGAGTATCTACTAAATCTGAAAAAACCCCTAGAGGTTCTTATTCTCCAAAATTAACTATAATTATTGTCATAAGGTGTCTTAAAAACGTAATTTGTCTCAATATTCGCAACCATCCTGTCCACAACGAGTTAGAAGGAATAAACCTACGATAGCAGACAGTAGGGATGCAAAAAGGATTCCAATTTTTGCTAAAACTAAAGAAGACGGCTCTGTAAAAGCTAAATTTGAAATAAAAGTAGACATAGTAAAACCAATTCCTGCTAAGCAGCCAACTCCAAAGATATGATACCAATCAACATCTTCAGGAATTTTACCAATACCAAGCTGAGATGCTAGAAAAACACTTAATCCGATCCCAAGGGGTTTTCCCAAAGCTAATCCAAAAAAAACACCAAAAGTAATGGGATCTATAAGAGTATCAAGATTCTGACCTTTAAAAGAAACACCGCCATTAGCGAGAGCAAAAACAGGCATTATCAAGAAGATTACATATGGTGCTAAAGTATGTTCTATACGTTGTAATGGAGATTCAACATTTTGACACATAATTTCAAGTGTTTGAAGTACATTCTGGTAGGACTTTAATTCAGTCCCAGCTAAGATGGCATCTTGTTTTGATAAATCAGTAAATAACAGAATACTCTTTTCTTGAAACTCTTTGTAATCCATTTTTGTTGTAGCAGGAATTGTAAAAGCTAATAAAACTCCAGCAATTGTTGCATGAATTCCAGATTTTAAAATAAAGACCCACAAAACAAAACCAAGTAGAATATAAACGAAAGGATGCCGCACTCCTATTCTATTCGCTCCTAGTAAAATTAAAAGAACCACTAACGCTCCTATTAAATAATCAAGATATAATTTTGAAGTAAAAAATAATGCAATTATTAGAATCGCACCAATATCATCAACAATTGCAATGCTAGTTAAGAAGACTTTCATACTTAAAGGGATTCTGTGACGGAAAAGCATCATTATTCCTAATGCGAACGCAATATCTGTCGCCATTGGTATCGCCCATCCATCAAATCCCTCAGAATTATTAAAATTGAAACTTAAATAAATTATCGCTGGAAAAACCATTCCACCAATTGCTCCAATTACGGGTAAAATTGCTTGCTTGAAGGATGATAATTCACCAATTAGAACCTCACGTTTTATTTCTAGACCCACTAAAAAAAAGAAAATTGCCATTAAAAAATCGTTAATCCATAAAATCAAATCTTTTGATAACTTAAAATCTCCATAAGATATTGTAAATTTAGTTCTCCATAATTCTTCATAAGATGAAGTAAATTCAGAATTAACCCAAATTAAGGTAGTGAGAACACAGAGAATTATGATAATTCCACTAGAAGATTCAAGTCTTATAAAATCTTGAAATGGTTTGATGATTTTTTCTATTGGATAACTTTCAACTTTCTTAAACTGTTTTATCTGAGGTGAAACCATTTTCTTTCATCCTAGTATATGGCTGCAGATTGTACAATATATAACACATTCTAATGTAATAGACTTAAGAACGCTTTCTGATGTATTATTGTTATTAAAAACAGAAAAAATACCTTTTCCACAATTAATTGCTGTAATCTTAATAAAAAATCTAATTTCGCCAAACAATGTCTATTACGTCAAAAAAGGGGTGGAGAACTGTGCTTTTACAAAACCATATTTCTTGGCTATCGTTAATGTTTACCTCTTTTCCAACCTCTCTGTCTCTGGATAATTAAAATTATCAAGAAAGAAAGACATGGGAGTAATAAATAAGATAAGTCAATATTGAACTCAGGAATAATTCCAGGGAGACTAGTTGAATTCACAAAAATCAATTCAAAAGTAGTATTCAAATCCTCTGAGTTTTCACCAACCTCATTTCCTTCCTCAGCAGGGTTTTTCCGTCGAATTGCTTGACCTTGAACTCCAATAGAAGCCAATGATCCAGAATAACTGCCTTCAGGTAGATTAGAGAAGTCTGATACAACACCCCACGCAACAATATCCACAGACAGATTATCAGAGTCGGAACTTTCATTATCGAAGAACAAAAACTCACCTGAGTTAAGGAAGTTAATCTCTCCAGAAACATGAATTAGATCAGGAATTGAACCATTGTTGTACATATCATTCCCCCAAGTCGAGTTCCACTCGTAATCTGGATCAATTCCGAAACGTTGCCGAAAACTATCTGCATCCTTCGTTATGATCAAAATATCTAAAGCTGCTATTGAAATTGAGGTGTTAAACTCAATTATTCCGTCTCCGTCACTAAAACACCACCCTGCAAGTGAGACAGAACTTGATGTTGGGTTGTAGAGGACAAAGTATTCATCCCTCTCAGAGTAAATTGTGGTGGAATGTGTGAGAGCTCCGGAGTTTACATCAGAATCATGAGAATGTACAGCCCAATCAGTATTATCATCAGAGTCATCCATTGTATCGCTTCGGTAGATAGAATTTCCTTGGGTTGCTGTCAAGTCCCAAGATGAATTCCACTCATAAGCCACAAAGTCTACTAAAATACCACTATCATTATACAGACCAACAGTATCTCCACCATTATTCCAACCATTCCAAGAACACGTTCCATTTGCTTGGAAACCATAGAGTTCTTGAAATGCGGTCGAGTTATAGGTAATCGTTACATAACCACCAGCAGGGATGCTTATCGCAGGGAGATTAAAAGGCCCCCCAACCCCATCATTATCTTTAAAGTACCACCCTGAGAGACTTTCTGAAGTACTGGTTGGATTATAGAGTTCTATCCATTCTTCATCAGGTTCTTCGCCTTCAGGATCATAGTACACTTCAGTAATGATTACGTGTGTAAAAGCACCGTCGTTTCCACTTCCTTCGAAACTTGAAACATTTATCCCGTCAAAACAGATCTCATTTATCACAACATGCTTTGACCTAGTCGTGAAACTCCCATTTTCGGTGGTAGGACCATTGTTCCAAGTATCCCAGGTTTTGACAGTAAAATAATATGTGGTTTCGATGGTTAGATTCGAAAGAAGAATGGAATGGGAAGAGCTATTGACTGGGTCTGAAACCTGATTTGAATACGGAGGGGTACTAAAAGTGTCGTATTCGACAACAGCTTTTGTACTTTCGTTAGTAGTGAAAGTTATTTTCGCAGCTTCGTGACCAGGGACTACAGTTGGTCCTGATGTTATAGCTGGGGGTGAATAGTCGTTCCATTGAATAAAAACATCAACACTATAATGATCTGACCCCCAATATGCAGAATTAGTGTCTCCTACACTTGTATTGAGTAATTTGTTGAAGAAAAAGTCGTTGACTAAGATGAAATCGATTCTTGACTCATATTGGGTGTCTTGGTGTCCATAGGTGTATCCTTTAAATGTGGTGTTCAGATAACGGTAGACATCTCGGAAATTATGGACTAATGAGGAATGGTTTCCGTATGTAGTGTTATCTGGATCTAACATATACGTTAGTGGTCCATATCCAAGGTCTCCTTTCGGAACCAAGTCACCGGTGTCTTCAGGTGAGAAAGTGTTAAGGTCTCCCATGTACACTATTGGTACATTGCCTAGATTATCCATATAGTTAATGATACCTTCTGTCTCGTTTTGTCGTCGCCACTCATTTATTTGATCAGATGACGATTTTAAATGAGCCCCTATAATGTGCGTATGTATTCCATGAATATCTACAACAGCATCAATAAAATCATGAGTGACATCATAGTCACTCCCATTGTCCAGAGGAACATTACTGATTTGAGTGAAATTTATTATTGAAAATCGGCTAAAAATTGCCTCACCTGATACCCATAACGAAACACCTTGAGCAGTAATTGCTGTATAATTATCTTCTCCATAGCTCATGAAATAAGAGTTAAACTCGTCGACAAGGCTATTTATTGTGGCATTTCCGTCATTATCCCATAAACCTGTCTCTACACAAATCAAAATATCAGGATTCTCTTCTTTTACTACATCTTTCCACGTATCGTTGGCTCCACTCTCTTCAACATTATAAGTCATGATTTTGAAAATATTCCCAACTTCTAAAGGCTGGATTTAAGGTTTTAAGCTATTTTCAATGGTTTGGATCGTTGAAAGAGTTTCTCCAGTATTTTCTCTTAGTAAATCAGAATACTCAATCAAACTCTGTAAGTTAATATATCCCGTCATTTCGTTCTGATTCAATGGTTCTTTCAAGAATAATCGAAAAGAAAGGCTAATTTCTGTTGAAATTCCTAACTGGCTGAATTCATAAGATCTTTCAAAGATTTCAATTACATTATATTTGTTAAAAAACTCGAAAAGAAGAAAAACTGCCGTTTCTGTGTTTATTAAATGAAAATTAACCTTTTTGATAATACTGTTGCCTGGAGTCACTTCATATTTCCGTACAGATTGGTCCTGCCAAAGGGCTTCTTTCTTGTTATCTAAAATCGGAGCCTCGAAACTAAAGCTAGAGTGTAATGTGTATAGGATCTCTGAATAATCACTCCCAGAACTCCCATGACTCTCGGTCGAATTATTTGTATCTCCTGGAATAAATTTTGAGAGAGAAAAAGGGGATAACTCTAAACGAACATTTACTGTCTCAAATACTATCCATTCAAGTTCATTTGCTTCTTTATTTTGTTGTTCTGGGTTATCCGAAGAAAACAAAATTGAAATACTTGCAATTATTAAAATTATAGGTATAATTGCTGCTCCAGCGAATTTAAGATTTCCTAATTCGCTTGAATGATTTTTGGGCTTAGTTGTTGAGAGTGTACCCATTGCATGATCCTAATTTCTTAACTTCAATCGACTTGAAAATACTTTACTGAATATTCTGAGGTTTGCTTTACGAATAATTCAAAAAAAATACTAATTACGTCCGATTTCATTTTTCCTTTCTTGTTCAGTCATTTCAAACCATTTAACATGGATGTTTGCTAAATACATTCCACATTTACAGTATAGCTTGATTAGTTTTTCAGATAACAGATGTTTTTCGGTTGAGAGGGTTTTTCGTTTCTCAAGCATTTCGAAAGAAGCTTTGACTTCAGCAAAATCCCCACAATGAAGACAATTTTGGAACATTGTTATCTTAATAGTGTCACTTTGCGGGTGGGAGAATAAAGCTCCTAATGATTCCTCCCCACAATCTTTGCATAATTTTTTGTATGGAGTTTGACTTAATTTTTTGTCAACAAATATGTTAATTCTAGTCCATTTTGCGCAAGAAAAACAACGTTGATTTCCTTTAATTTGATATACTTCTATCCAATTACTATCAGAACTAGACAATGATTTAAACATTTTCTTGTTTTCTCCACAAGAATCTATTCTATTTTCCTTTTTTGGATCGAAATTTGTTTAAATAAAATAAGTATTTCAAAATCCCGTTTTCAAAAATGTGATCTTTCTATATCTCAAGAATAAAATTCTTTTTGGTAATTTCGCCAAAATCCCTCTAAAACGTCAAAATTTACCCAAAGAACTTTGCTTTCACGACTCAAAGTCAACAACAGCGATTTTTCCTTTATTGTATC
>JAEOTI010000060.1 GCA_016839955.1 Candidatus Hodarchaeota archaeon
AGTTCAAGAGAGGAAAATTTTCTTAAATCTGCATTATTGAATAGAGCAGTTAATAGCGGATGATTCAGATGAGATATCAGTTCTTTTGTTATTTCTGATGCAGCTAATAGGATTATTCGATTTTTTGCAAAATAATTTATGATTATTTCAGGAATAAGCCCCTCTATAGCGAAATCTTCTGATAAAACAGGTAATTGAACGATATTATTAATATCAGAGTCAAGGTCATAATCGCTGATTAGAATAATCTCTTCATAATCCTCAGAAAGGCGGGAGAGCTCATGAGGGTTTTCGAGTAAAATGACCTCACAGATTTGTCCGATTTCACTTTCGACAAGTAAATTATAGGGTTCATTTTCAGATACAAGAAATATTCGCGATCCAACATCGTAGGATTCTTTAGCTCGCTTTAATGGTGAAATCTGACTCAATAATCCGTCTAGTCTTTTAGTTTTTTTAATTCCTAATTCAGCTAAAAGAGAGATACAATTCATAGTAAATTGTTGAAACGTCAGAATTGAATCAATCTGTTCAGTTGGAAGCGGAAAAAGGAGTTGTAATTTAGCAAACGAAAAACCAGTATTACCATGTTTAGATATTTCTTTTTGAATCTCCAAATACATATTTCGAGAATCTTTCGTTGGTAAAAACGTTAAAGGATCGAGTTTTTTTTCCTGGCAATGACTTTGGCGAATTATTCTTGCTGCTTGTCTTTCTGAGATTCCCTCTGTTGCTGATAGTGAGGAGAGATCAAATTCCCTAATAACTTGAATGACTTCGTCTTCTGAACCAAAGTGAGAGATGAGTTTATCTGCTAACGATTGTCCTACACCCTTAATTTCTGTTAGCCGCACTCTATCACCAAGGTTCTACATATATATGATTGAAAGATTATAAATACAAAGAATTATCAAACTTGTTTTCTTAAATTAACTCTATTTCTCGTTTAGCCTTTAACGCAGCTCGATATTTTTTGAGTTGGAAATAATCATTATGCTCTGAATATGGTATATATGACACCTTAGGACTACTCTGCTTTAGACACGCCCATCCTGTAGCAATTATTTTATGAAAATCATTCGCTTTTGATAAAATTCCATATCTGGGAAGCTTTTTTTGATCCTTTAATGCATCCATTGGAACTACTGAGATCCAAGAATCTTCTTTTTTATCTGTCCAAAAAGAATCTAACCCTATTGAACGATAGATTTTTTGTTGGAGAGGGTTAGCTAAATACACTTTCTTTTGAAGAGCCTGAGAAAGAGTAGTAAATAATCGTTCTTTCCCAATCAAATAAGACCCTAAAAGTAATTCAGAGCCTTTTTTCTCAATGTCAATCGCGATTTTAACTGTTTCCGTAATAGCAGAGGCCTGAGTGGGAAATCGGAATGATCTATTGTCAAAAGTGGTATCAATATAACATAAGTCAGGTTCAGAAAATGAGTAAACTGCTTTTAAAATTTCATTGTTGAGTCTAAAATCCCCAGTTGCCACTATTCTTTCATTATCAAAGTTAAAATGAAACATTACACTACCAATGCAATGGTTGGCATCAACGACGGAAACTCGCAGTCCATCAAAGGTAATATCTTCACCAGGACGGACAATAATGCAATTATCTTGAGGAACATCGTCAAGAAGTTCAATTATTTTTGAAGTCTGTTCCGTACAAACGATTTCGGCATCTTTTTCCTTTCTTACATATTCTTTCAAGCCTTGTGTGTGGTCCCTGTGTCCATGGGTGAGAAACGCAATGTTGCTTGTTTTCTGTTGTGATCTACTAAAATCATCAACTCTCCAACTTCTTATTATCGTCAATCTAAGACAAGCCTCAATTGCGGATTACTATTGACAAAAAGGTAATAATTTTACAAAGATGTTATTCACAAATATTTTCTGTCGGCTCTAACTTAGAAATGTGAGTAAAAAAAGGTGACTTTTGTATTTATGTTAAATTACACTTTCATTTGTTGTTGAATCCCATCTTGTTGGATTTCCAAGGGGAATCGTTTAAGAACCTGTATCTCAAAAGTAAGGACGTGAAGTAAGGAACAACTTAAGCTAATAATTTAAGAGCTATAAAATAGTCTGTTAAATGATGAATTGATTTTTTAGCTTAGAATTTTCAAGAAGATAATTATTAATAAGCTATGTAGAAAGAGTTTTATTGTCCAATAAGAGCGGCACTTGCCGAATAGTTAAGCTTACTAACGTTTCTGTCGCGTACTGTTCTGCGAGAGCGAACGGGAAAGCAGGAAAGCTGGGTTTTGCCCGGTCAAAGTAGTAAGGTTCCACCCGATCTCGTTCCGATCTCGGATACAAGTGCCGTTGCTTCCTTTCATCCTAAATAATCATATTACTTTCCCATTTTCGTTGTTACAAAATTATTATTAAACTCTTTATAACAACGAGATTCTCCATCAGGTTGGTCAAGAAACTAAGATAAATTAACCTTTTTGTTGAAAACCAACCGCTTTTAAAACAACTTAATACTTCTTAATATCCAGAAGGAATTATTCATGGGTCTTGGTGAGCTGGAAATCGCAGGTACGGTTGTAAAAGGACAATTTGCAGCATTTATAATAGCCACCTTTTGTCTTTTAGTGTTTTTAAGTGAAATTCAGAAATATTTCAAGTATAAAACTCGGGGTGATGCACTCGAACTTTCAGGAATAGCAATTGTTTTCTTTGGGGCTCTTGGACTATCAGAAGACTTTTTATTAGCTATTCTGATTTCTCTTTTCGTTATGATGTGTTTAGGAACATGGGAAGTCCGAGAAAATACAATTTGGTTACGCTTGATGTCTTCATTTACAATAACGTATGGTTTCATTCTCATAATGTATTTATCAAGTTTAATATTTGAAGATGAAAAAATCTTTGGAATTGGTTGGAATTTATCTTTATGGGTTCTGTTAATTTCGTCTTTCCTCTTCTTTGGACGAAGATTTATTTTAGTCTCTAGGTTCTTATCACCTGCCTATGTTTATCTTTTTATGTATGGACTTGCATATTTAGCCCTATTACAGGCAGGATTAGATTGGGAATTTCGATATCTTCTACTTTTTATTATTAACATGTTTATCTATTTGATATCGGGTCCAATCCTCAGAATTCTATTCGGAATAAAAACATTAGAAGATGAACGAGTAACTAAAATTTTGGAACAAGTTCAAAAGGATATTAAAACGCCTATAAAACATATAGGAATAGTTAATGCTCCAATCTTGAACGCTTTTGCGTATGGTGCATGGTTTGACCAACGAATTGCTTTCATTGCAAGTGACATTTCAAAATATTCTGATGAAGAAATTGCAGGAATTGCAGCTCACGAATTAGCTCATTTAAAAGGAAAACACACACTTTTACTTCTTGTTGTGAGTTTTGTGGACTTAGCATTTCGTTTTCTTACCGATATTCCAGCTTCTTATTATGATTACGCCTTTAGAGAACAATCTCTCGGTTTCGTACAATATTATTTCATTAATTTCGCTTTAGGAATCATTGCATTACTTTTTGTTAGAATTCTTGAAGGAAATGCAGATTTAAGAGCAAATAAGGCAGGTTATGGCCCTCAACTTGCAGCTTCACTATATAGATTGGAAGGATATTACCGTGGTGTAGCTGGGGATTTAGGGCTAAGTACTCAACTTCTAACTGGCAAGGAACGTTCTGAATTTGAAGAAAACCGTTTTATGGGAGATGCAGCATTAGATTTGCATCAGGTGCTTATAGATGCTCCAAGATATCGTCTGATATTTAATATTATAATGAGTCATCCTCTCTCTGCATTCCGAATCGCAGCCATTCTGGATCAGAAGATTTCACCCTTGAAAGGTGCAGTTTTACCTTGGTTACTATTAATTCCAAAAGTTAGAGGTCGCTTATTAAAGCAACTAAGATCTAATGAGAAAGGATTCTCCACTTTACTAACAGAGAAATATCTGAAAGGACGAGATTCTATTACTACATACACAAACCTAACTCCTGAAGTTCATTGGTACAACAAGTGGAAAGGTAAAACAATATATTATAGACCTCGAAATAGTAAAGGAAGTTTTAATTTTGGTACACTTGAAGAAGTTGTTTCTGGTGAACTTATTACCGACCCAATTAATTTCAGTCTTAAAACTACTGAAACATCAGATACAAAGGTAATCTCTGTTACTCATAATGAATTCTACTTCCTTAGCCTAGGATCTGAGTATTTTCTTAAAGATGGAAAGAAAGTTGTCTTGAAAGATTTTCTTGTCACCAAAAAGGGAAAACTTAGGTTTCACTATGAATCTATGGGTAAGGATATTCATAAAAAATATCTTGGTATTAATATTGAGGACCTTCCGAGAAATGGAGAAAAACTACTTCTATTTTCCCGAGGAGTAATTGAACTCGCAACAATCAAAACGTTTGATTGCAATAATGGATTTAAGACTGGAAAAATCGAACTTGAAAGCAATAATAATGACAAAAATGTATTCAATGGGAGAGATTTTATAGTAAGCAGACCTTTAAACTATATAATAATTTCAGGACGAAAAAAATGGAACCAACAAAAAGAAATATTTGATTGGCTTTGTCGTGAGGAAATTCCACTAACTCTGTTTGATAAAGATGATCTAGAAATCGGTCGTCATTGCTACGTGCATAATTTGGATGATCAATTTCTAGAATTACAAGTTTTAGGTAATAATAAAGTTCAGAGGCTTAATTCTGAACGCATAGATGCAATAATCCCTCGAACACCTATTTTTCTGTTTTATATACGGCAAGAATTAGGATTTGGTACAAGGATTGGGATGAGATTAGCAAATCGCGGAATCAAACCACAATTTATTCTCTAATCATGCTTAGAAATGAAAAAGGGGAGGATTTGGATCAGCGGAAAACCGCTGCCATGCGTGAAACTTCTGTCTGAATATTAGTTGGAGGAATTTGGGTCTCGCCAGATGTCCAAGTTAGGAAGAAGTAACCATTTGGAGCTTGCTTCAATATGATTGTCCCTGCATTTTGAGGTATATTTTTTGCAACCAGTGTATCATCTGTTCGAGCTATAGCAGAAAATTTAGTTCCTGCGACCACATAGGAAGGTTGACTTTTTTGCCATTCACTGAGTAGAGTAGGACCATCAACTTGCCATTCTGGATTGTTAGTCCAGTAAATATTACCTTGAGCATCTAAGATAACACAAATATGGATAAATCCTTGAGAGATTAGGTCTTGCATGACTTGATCGTAACTCAATTGTTTCTCCTCTTCTTTTCATAAATGGTACAACTAGAAAGCTACTTAGGCACCTTACTTGAATCAATTCCTCTAAATACTTTTGAGTTTTGTTGGAAAGTTGTTTAGTAATAAGTCATAAGTATCATAAAAGGAGCCTTTTCAAGTGTTGTTACTACAAGACAATAATAACTATTGTCCTTTGTGGCGTTTTTAAAAAGAATCAAGTAAAGACTATGTGGTACAGGTTGTAATTTAGCATATTAGACGAAATATTCAACTTTTATAGCAATAGAAATGGTAAGCCAAAAATACTTGTTAAAATAAATACCGAACTGACCGGATTAATGGGCTGAAGATCTTGCACTCTCAATTATCACAAAGTCTAGATTGGAGTGAATTAGAAGAACTCGTTAAACGGTTGAAATATGCTCCCTGTCCATTTGCCCACGCCAATCGGATTACATGTAAGTTAGTTGAGGAGTGTTTTGCGAAGATTTTGAGTCTTAACATTGGAGACGATATGGCTGTATGTATTGCAGAAGAAATTCCCGCTGCGGATCTAGAAGTAATTCAAGATGTTCTTAGAGGTATTATTCTTCAATCATGGCCTGAAGAACGTCTTGTTGGACCACTTCTGGAGATAAAACACTGTTTAGATGAACATGGTGATAATAATGAGAAGTGTAATCACCAAATGTTTGTATTCGCAGCAAGTACGTTGCCAAGTATTTTCGAGGAGAAGGGTACTTGTATAGAATGCTTATATTCTAACGCAGTTAGAGCTAAAAGTAAAAAACATTTAAAAAAAGACTTCTAAAGAATGAGTTTTGCCCTATCTGAATTTGTTTCTGGTTAAGGTTTGCACTCAATTGTTTATAGCGAATTTACACTTCTTTTTTCAAAGATTTACTAAAATCAATTTCCAAATCCACATAAAAAATTAGATTAACGAGTTTCTGATTTATAGATGTGGTCATTTATGATACTCATGCTTGCATCCCAAAATGATTTAGCAGCAAAAAACATACTAGGATATCTGTTATCAACTTATTCTTTCACTGAATTTAAAAAACAATCTGATTTTGGGAATCTATATCAATTAAATGAAATGGATCTTCTCGAAATCAATCAAGAGATAGTAACAGCAGATCTTACATCAATTGAGCATGAATTCAATCCAAAACTAATTATTGTGCTTAGCCGTCACAGCGCTGAATCCGGTCAACCAGCATTATTAGCACATGCCCAGGGTAATTGGACAGAACAAGTTCTTCTCGGAGGATGTCCAGAAACACTTAGTATGACTTCCGCAACAGCCCTCAAACTAGTCATGGAAAAAATCCGTGAACAAAAAGAAGAATATAAGCTAAATGATTTTCTTTGTGGCTTAGAAGTAACTCATCATGGTCCTTTTACTTCTACACCTATGATTTTTGTAGAAATTGGAAGTTCTGAGAAACAATGGAAGCAGGCTGAGCCAGCAATTGCTGTGGGGGAAGCTGCGATGTATACAGCTAAAAATTGGCCTAAAAAATACCCAAGTGTGATTGGAATTGGAGGATCACATTATGCGCCTCGTTTTAACAAATTAATCCAATGCACAGACTTCGCAATAAGCCATATTGTCCCAAAATACGCTTTAGATACACTTAATTTTGCTAAAATGCTTAATCAAGCTGTTGAGAAAACTTTTGAAAAGATTGAGATTCTTGCTTATGATCATGGAGGGATAAAAAGCGCCCATAGAAAATTAGCTCAAGAAGTTGCCGATAATCTAGGTTTAGAGTTTATCCGTGTTCGAGACTTACTAAAGTTGAGTTCTTGACTATTAAAATAGTGAATCTAGTCCTAGGTCTTCTCTTGCTTCTTCATCATCGGCTTCTTCTGCCTTTTGTTCTATTTCTTCCACCGAATCTTTTACTTATTTAATTGTAGAAGTACTATCAAAACCAATAGCTTCTGGAGAAAAACTAGAATCATTCTTGGTCATCACTGAAGCAAGGCTTCTTCCTTTATTAAAAGCTTTAGCAAGTATTAAGCCAACGTTGTCAGAAGTAATTATATTTGCTTCAACTGCAAGAGATTTTGCAGATGTTGCAGCACGTTGCAAGAGAAATCTAATAGTTTCAGGAGATGGATACGCAACTTCAAGGGCTAATGCAATAGCATTGTTATAGGCATTAGATATTTGTGCAAAGGTTAATTCCTCGTCTATTATAAGACTAGTTCCATCTATTAATTCCCCAGCTTCAAAAGCAGTTGTTACTGATAATCCTGCTTTAAATGGTAGAATTCCTAGTCTTCTTAGAACTTCAGCATGCGGTGGAGTAACTTCGTCTCCAATTTTTAGGATTTCAGTGTTTTTTGTTATTCGAATTTTACCTCGTTCAATCCTTGTGGGAAGACCAAGTGCATTAAGTTGCCCAATAACAGGACCTGGTTCGAGATTTGTGCTTCCTGCAGGAATAGATACGCTAACTGGTGATATTTGTCCAATTTTCGCGTATGCTGGCATTTGATTAGCAACAAGGAATTTTTGCAATCGAAAGGGGTTCATTTCAGTAAAAACTAAGCCGCAGGAGCCAACAAAATGATCAACCAATTTATCAATGCCTTTTTTCTTCTTTGCTGCTTCTTCTAATGCAATTTTTTTGATCGTATTTTTACCCACTTTAATCTCTGTAGCTTTCTCTCTAAGCGAAGCACGAATTTTTTGGATCGTTGAAGATCCTATTCCTTCAAGTTGTACTACAGCAGCTGTTGGATAACGTTCTGCTAGTGAAACTATATCATTTATAATCTGTTTTTTCTGGTCGATTGCGGTACTCATTTCCTTTCCCCTTTTCTCTGAAAGGCATATTTTTGATTCTTATTTGGTTGATCGTTGGTTCTAATAAGCTTTCAAGGTAATTTTATTGGAAGTGGATTTATTCATTTTCCATCATCAATCAAGTTCGCCTGGTGTTTCTGATTCTCCAGTTCTTATTATTCTAACATAATCTGCATGAATCACAACTGGTATAGTTACAGGACTATCCATTAACTCTACAGTAACTTCTTCTCTAGGCATATTTACCTGGGAAATTTTAGCAGTGGAGCCTTTAAAAGGTCCAGATGTGATCTCTACTATATGTCCCACAGCGATTTGTTCAATATTGGGTGTGGGTATTAGTAAATGTTCTAATTCTTTAATTGCTACTTTTCCCACAACCTTCGATCTAACATGAGGAATACCCGAAATTGCATCTTCAATTGCCATTGGGTGAGCTTCGATGAATAAATAACCTTTAAGGGTTTCTGGAACTAATAAGGACATAACATTGAGCTGGTGTAAATTGACTTTTTGTTGAATAAGCATGGCAGCATTACGTTCCTGCCCAATAGTCGTACGTAGTGTAAATATAGCCTGACGAGCCAAAAATATTCCATCCTATTGTTATTAATTGCTGATTACTGTTGAGAGGAGTTAAAAGGATGATTAAGCCAGAAAATGGTTGATTTTTTCATATTCTATGTGGGTATGATCATGGTTGCTGCTTGACGGACTAAAAAACCAATAATTCCTACAAAAAGCATTCCTGCTGCGGTTACTTTGGTTACTAACCAAACTTCTCCTCGGTCTGGTTTTTTTGCAATTTTTAACATTCTCCATGAACGCGATAGAATTCCACCTGAGCTGGCTGACACGAAAAAATCCTCCTTGTTACGTTAGATATGTTTTTAACTTGATTTAAAGTTGAATATGATCATCCTTTCAGTTTCTTACTAACTATAGCTAAAATATATATAAATATTAAATTTTCTCACTACTGATTCTATTTCACTACATTCGAATGTACCTTTAGTAAAAACTTTCTAAAAAGAAACTTGAGGTAGAATCCATGACAAATTTAATTTTCTTGGGATCAGGGGATGCATTTTCAGCTGGAGGACGTTTCTATTCATCCTTATTAATAGTTCATGAAAATGAGAAGATTTTGGTAGATGTTGGACCTACAACAACCACTGCACTTAGAAAATTGAATGTATCCTTTAACGAAATTTCATATATCTTCATTACTCATTCTCATGGTGATCATGTAGCTGGATTACCTTTTTTGTTTCTTGAATTTCAATACCGAGTTCCACTTAAACCTCCAATTACTATCGTAGGAGCGCCAGGCATAGAAGGGAAGTTAGAAAACTTAACTGAGACTATGTATGAATCACTTTCGAAATCAGATCGACGATTTCAAACAAAATATCTAACACTTGAAAATAGATTGATATTTGATTCATTCAGTGTTGAGGGATTTCCAATGAGCCATGAACCATTATCACTTGGCTATCGATTTCATTTTGGGAACAAAATCTTAGCTATTACTGGCGATACTGAATGGAATATGAACATCCCAAAACTTGCAGAAGGAGCTGATTTGCTTATAATTGAATGTAGTTTCTTCGATTTAAATGTTCCAGGACATCTTTCCTATAGAACAATTGATAAGCGTTTAAATTCTCTAAAAAATGATAGAACGCTTCTTTATCATCTTGGTCAGGATGTTCTTAAGCACACGACTGATATCAAGTTGGAATTGGCACAGGATTTTATGGAAATTGAATTATAATCAAATTCTTATTTTGAATGTGTATTCTCACCTTTAAATCCCAATAAATTTAGGAATTCTTTTGCCAATTTCGGAAATTCTTCATCAAGATGAAGGTAAATATCAGCAAGGGTCGTAACTGCCTCATAAAGAAATTCTTGAGAGATTGGAACCTGCTGTAACTCTTCCATTTCATTTGTCACTTTTTGTAACGCTTTATTACGATAAAGTCGATATTCCCTCATCATTTCATGTAGTTTTTCACTTACGTCTTTATTAAGTCCAAAAGAACTAGCTAGTTCGGCCATTAATGGTTTATCATAAATATCTCGAGGCATTTCTTGCTCTGGATCATAAGCAATTACAAAAACTGGTTTAGTTCTTCTGTAATACGTTATAGAGCTCCTTTTTTTAGTTTCTTGACGAGCAATTTCAAGAAATCCAGTCTCAACTAGGACATCAGCATGGTGATACAAATTAGGAGATTTCTTTCCCAATTTCGAAGCAATTTCAGGTATTGTTAATTCATTGCGGATTCTTTCATCATCATCACGTATACCTTCTCGAAGTGCTCTTAGGATCTCTAAACGATTCTCGTCAATTAAAGCTCGGATTCGTTTTGGATCTGTCACTATTTCGATATTTTTCTGTTTCATGGTCTCAAAAGACATTATTTTTGACTCCAGTTAAGTCGAAGTCTATTTTTACTAGATTATTGTTAATAAAGACAATTTACACCTTTACTACGTGAAAGATATTTAATCTGACCTTAAATACACAGCTTTTGAAATCATTTGAATGTTAAACTTCATTATTAAAATTTAGAAATAGAACAAACTCTGATTTAGATCTTTGTTTATCCTTGATTTTAGGTGATTTCTCTTTTTACTCTGGAAAATAAATATTGTTACCAAAAAAAATCATATTAAAGGGATATTTCCACGATTTCTCCAGAAATAAACGATTTTTGAGCTTTTTCAACAAGTTTTATCGCGGAGATTCCATCTGAAAGTGAAACATTGGGTTTTTTTCCAGTATTAATACACTCCAAAAAATCAATTAATTCCTCTTGAAGTGGTTCTCCGTATAGTTTCATTCGTTCACCTTCTCTGAAGGGCGTCTTAGTTGCCCGTTCTTCTCCAGTGGCTACACCAAGGCTTCTTAGTTCTATAATTTGTGCAACAAGATCGATTATCATAGTACCAGTGGCACCTTCGATCTCAATTACTCGTTTTCTTCCAGCAAATTCCCTACTCAGATGGATCACACACTGAGGACCATTTTTTTGTGAAAGAATTACTGTTGCAGCATTACAAATATCTCCTTCACCTTTAACTCCCACTACATGTAGCTTGAAATTTCCTTCTATTATAGAACGAATTAAATCGAAATCGTGGACCCCTATATCATAAAAAACATCACCTACAGAAGGGATCCGTTTTTCAGGAACAGCTCCTCGCCGTTGGATAATAATACTTCGAATTTCTCCAATGGTTTTTGACTTTAGCAAATTTAACATTCTTTCGACAACAGGATTGTATCGTTCTACATGTCCAACCATAAATAAAGCTGGGTGATTGTCGGCTATAGCTTTGAGTTGTTTAGCTTCGTTCAAAGATGATGTCAAAGGCTTTTCCACAAGAATTCCACGAACTGAAGGGAATTCAACTAATATTTCTTTGACTACAGAAAAATGAGTCTCAGTTGGAGTTGCTACAATGAATCCATCAGGTTTGATATCTGCTGCTAGCTCTTTAATATTGAGAAAAAAAGGGATATTCCTTCGTTCAGCAATTGATTGGACCTTAGAATTAGAATCGACTATTGCAACGAGAGCTTTGAGTCTTGAAAGTACCCTTGCATGGAGCTTACCCATATTTCCAGCGCCTATCACGGCCACACGGGGAAAACTTTGCAAAATGGTTAGTCTCCTTTTTTCATCCTAAAAAGAATTGATAGCATTCCCAATGTAACAAGCAATATTAATATTTGGAACCCTGGGCTCTCCGAACCCTTTTGTTGATCGGTGTCTCCTGGATCTGCTGAATCCAAAGGATCCCAACCTTTTGTTACCTCTTCCCCATCAGGAATTTTATCTCCATCTGAGTCTCGTACTTTAGGATCTGTTCCAAGATTTACCTCATCACCATCTGAAAGTTCATCTGAATCAGAATCAACTAGACGTGGATTGGTATTATATATAATAATCTCTTCGTAATCAGTTAAGCCATCAGAGTCAGAATCGCTCTTCCAAGGGTTTGTACTCCATACCATCACCTCGTCTCCATCCCAGATGCCATCCTTATCTGAATCAGGATCGAGTGCTTCTGTCTCATATATTATAATTTCTTCACCATCTGACAGTTTGTCACTATCACTATCCCACTCTAAAGGATTAGTCTTGTAGATGTGAAATTCTTCACCATCGAGTAAATCATCATCATCAGTATCTGAGTCAGTTAGATCTGTACCTAATTTTAATTCGTCAGCGTCAGAGAGAGAATCATTATCATAATCTGTGGTTGATGAAACATTTTCGTAGCTTATTTGTGCTACTGCTGAAGCAAAAGAAGCTGCGACATCTGCACCCATTGAATAATTATATTCAGGCTGATCGTAGGTGTCTGATGCAGAATGGTAGTGGGAGTTTCTTGAAAAAAAGGTTTCAATAGAGAAAATAGCGTTGAACCCTTGAGCTCTAAAAGATGCATGATCACTACCTCCACCGCTACCCTGAACTATTGTGAAAATATCTTCTCCGTATGAATGTGAGGCATTTTGTATAATCTCAGCGACACGCATTTCATCAGAGTTGCTTTGATAGATATTAACTCGCGCTCCTGTACCCACATCATCAAATAAGATCATATCTGCATTAAACATCATTTTTACAGATACTCCAGCGTTGGCTAGAATCTGAGCAACTTCTGCACTTCCCCACAAACCATTTTCTTCAGCATTAAATGCCATAAAATAAATATCACATGGAAAATGGTATTGGCTTAAAACACGAAGAGTTTCTAAAACTAAAGCAGTTCCAGAAGCATTATCATCTGCTCCAGGGGCAGCTGCAACTGAGTCCATATGACCTCCAACAATAACGATTTCTTCTGAATTCTCATCATAACCTTCAAGAATTCCTATAATTGATTGATATTCTCCCCAAATTTCTACTGTAATTGGGTTTTGAGAAATATCTTCCATAATCGTCTCGGTCCAAGAAACAGCTAAGTCATTGTTATCAGATCCATAAGGTCTTGGACCTATCGTATGACTTAATTGTTTAACAAATGAAAAGAACATATCCTGATTAACTTCTTCAAAGATTTTTTCCCAAAGAAGCTTGTTTGATGTTGGAAATCTATTTTGTGAATTATTAATAGTTAGTTCATCAATAAAAGCACCAAAATTGGCAGAATCAGTTGCATGAGAAGAGTTTTCGTGGTTTATTCCGGTATCAAGCGATATAAAGGAAAGTAAGAGCATTAGAATAATAAAATATCTAACCATTGTCATTTTTTTCTCGTAGAAAAGGAATAAGTTCAGGTTTTTGAGTTTTCATAAAGATGCATGACTGAGTTTGATTTCTTGGGTTGTTGTTACTCTCAATCAAAATGATTGATATCTTGAGTTTTTTTTTGTGGAAAATATCTCAGAAGAAGCCAAAAAGCTATAAAAACGAAATTAAACATCACAAAAAGATTATAATGAGCTTTAACCCAAGAACCGTTTTTTATGGCATGGTATAGCATTGTAATAATGAACATGAAAATAGTAACTTGATGAACTTCCCACGAAAAGGAGTGAAACGGAGGCCAAAAATGCTTGAACGAAATGTTACCGAGTGTGCGGCGAGAATGCGACGGTTTCTTTCCGAGGATGTCATCAACCCGATCGGC
>JAEOTI010000331.1 GCA_016839955.1 Candidatus Hodarchaeota archaeon
AAATAGGTTTTGGATCTACTGATGTTTCAAAACCAGTAATATTAGTCATTGGTCACAATGTACCATCTTCAATTGGAATAATTGATTACTTAACTGAAAACAAAATGTTCAATCAAGTTGAGGTTGTAGGTATATGTTGTACTGCAATTGATGTTACACGATATAGTCATTCATTAGCAAAAATAGTTGGACCAATTTCTTGGCAATTACGTTATATTAGAAGCGGTTTACCTGATGTTATAGTTGTTGATGAGCAATGTATAAGGGCAGATGCACTTGAAGAAGGACAGAAAGTTAGAGCGCCAGTAATTGCTTCAAGTCCAAAAAACTGTTTAGGATTAGAAAATAGAACTAAAAGTTCTGAACAGGAAATAATTTCAGATTTAGTAGAAGGAAAAGTCCCTGGTGCACTTATACTTGATCCTGAAAAGGTTGGTAAAGTTGCAGTTGAGACTGCATTAGCCATTGCTCCAAAAAGAAAGAAATTTAAAATAATTCCAGATATTGAAGAGATTATCGAGGCTGCTAAAAAGTGCAGACAGTGTGATTATTGTACAAGAGCTTGTCCAAATAATCTTCCGATTCCGGAAGCAATGAAAGCAGCAGCAAAAGGAAAACTTGATTTATTAGCTGAAATTCTCGAGAAGTGTGTTGGTTGTGCTCGGTGTGAAAGTGCTTGTCCAAATCATTATCCACTTCATAGCTTCATGGTGAAAGCAGGTGAAAAGTCACTTTTAGAAGAGAATTACAAGATAAGAGTTGGAAGAGGCGCAATACAAGATGTAGAAATAAGAGAAGTTGGTGGTCCGATAGTACTTGGTGAAATTCCTGGAGTAATTGCTTTAGTAGGATGTGCTAATTATCCTAATGGTGGAAGGGAAGTAGCAGAGATTGCTGAGGAATTTGCAAAACGAAGGTATATTGTTGTTGCCACAGGCTGTGCTGCTATGTCCATAGCTATGGTTAAGGATGAGGATGGTAAAACTCTTTATGAAAAGTATCCAGGTTCCTTTGAAGCAGGTGGTATCATTAATGTCGGTTCTTGTGTCTCTAATCCTCACATCGCTGGAGCAGTAATTAAGATCGCAAGTATTTTTGCTAAAAGGAATCTAAATTCAAATTATGAAGAAATCGCTGATTACAGTCTGAACCGTGTAGGTGCAGTGGGAGTCGCCTGGGGAGCAATGTCACAGAAAGCTGCCTCAATAGCTTCAGGCTTTTGGAGACTTGGTGTACCAGTTGTTGTTGGTCCTCACGGTTCAAAATATCGACGTATGCTCCTTGGAAGAAAAGACCAAGAAAAAAATTGGTATGTTTATGATGCAGGAACTGGGGAAGAGGTATATACGGGTCCGGTACCTGAACATCTCTTTACAGCATCCGAAACCAAAGAAGAAGCTATAGTATTGATAGCAAAACTTTGTATGAGAGCTAATGACACCACAAAAGGGCGTGCGGTAAAGTTAACACATTATATTGACCTGCATAAGCGAATTTATGGCTTGATGCCTGATGATATTCATCTTTATGTTCGGAGGAAAGCTGACATACCACTAACTATGAAAGATGAGATACTTAAGTTTCTCGAAGAAAAGAATTGGCAGGAAAAAACTATTCCCAATCCAACACTACTGCCCAGATTAGTACGCGAAAAAGGGAGTGAATAAAATGGTAAAAGCAGCAGAACCTTGGCAAACTGCGGAGATTGCGGGTCCAAAAAAGGCTATATTAATCAAAAATGAAGCAGTAGTAAAAAGAATAAGAAAAGCGAATCGTCCCATTCTTGTAGTTGGACACCAAGCTACAAATGATTATGCATATAGTAACAAAATGATCGATTATGCAATCCAAATGAGTCAAAAAGCGAATATTCCTATAGTTGCTACAGCCCATATGGCAAAAGAATTTATTAAGAGAGATTTTCAACCCGCTAGTTTTTTATCTGCTATGGATATTGGCAATAGACTTAGTGATCAAGAATGGAAAGGTTTAGATGGAAAAGGGAAATACGATCTTGCATTATTCATGGGAATTCCCTATTATATGGAGTTTGTAATTTTAGCTGGACTAAAACACTTCACTTCACTTGAAACAATTACACTAGATCGATATTATCATCCACATGCTAGGAGATCACTTCCAAACCTTTCGATTAATGATTGGGCTGAAGGGTTTGAAACCATGATAAGTCTATTAGGAGTGAAGTAAAATGTCTATGTTTGAAGATATTCCAGTGAGCGTAGGAGTTATTTACGAAGGTGAACGAGTTAGAAAAAAAGATTTGTATATTGAACTTGGAGGTCCATCAATAGAAGCAAAATTTGAAATCGTTAAAAGCCTACCAATAGATGAAATTGAAGATGAAAAAATATCAATTATTGGACCAGACATAAATGAACTTGAACCCGGTAGTAGTTGCCCATTTGGAATCTGGATTGATATCGCAGGAAAAACAGTTGAAGAAGATCTTGAAGGTGTGATAGAAAGAAGATTACATGAGTTTTGTAATTATATCGAGGGTTTCATGCATTTGAATCAGAGATATGATATTTGGCTAAGGTTAAATAAGAAATCTTTTGAAAAAGGTCTTAACAGCTTCAAAATAATTGGTAAGATCTTCCATAGGCTATTTAAAAGTGATTTTCCATTTATCGAAAAGATTCAGACAACATTCTTTCTAAAACCAGAAGAAACCTCGAAAAAGAAAGAGGAAGCATTACAAATATATGATGCTAGAGATGCCAAGGCAAGGGGGTTGAAAGATGAAGATGTTGATGAATTTTATGGATGCACTCTCTGCCAGTCTTTTGCTCCTACCCATTGTTGTGTGATCACACCTCAAAGATATGCTAATTGTGGAGCAATAAGTTGGTTTGATGGGAGAGCAGCAGCACAAGTAGACCCCAAAGGTCCGATCTTTGCTATCAAACGAGGAGATTGTGTTGATGATTTCACTGGTGAATGGACAGGAGCTAATCAATCCGTAAAAGAACACACTATGGGAGAAATCACACGAGTTCAACTTTATAGTGCCTTTAATAAACCTCATACGTCTTGTGGTTGTTTTGAGGCAATAGCATTTTATATTCCTGAAGTAGAAGGTTTGGGAATAGTTCATAGAGGTTTTAATGATGTAACAGTCAATGGTCTACCTTTCTCAACCATGGCTGATTCAACAGCGGGTGGAAGACAGGTGGATGGCTTTCATGGACTTTCCATCGAATATATGCGATCTCCTAAGTTCTTACAGGTTGATGGAGGTTGGGATCGTATAGTATGGATGCCATCCGACGTAAAAGAGCGTGTTAGGGACTTCATATCAGAAGATGTAATTGATAAAATAGCAACTGAAAACGATGTAAAAACTGTTGATGAAATAAAGCTATTTCTTGAAAATAAGCAACATCCTGTTACTGAAAGATGGAAAGCTGAACCTGAAGAACTTCCCGCTGAACTTTTAGAGGCTTCTGATCTTGAAGAAGGCCCAAGTTTATCTGCTGGGGGTTTTAAAATAATTCTCATCGAACCAAAAATCTTTGCAAAAAAGGTTATCATCAGAAAAGTGGAGAATGAAAGATAATGAAAAAAGAAGGACAGAATAATGAGAATACTAGATTTACGGAGATATTGGAATTCCTAAATCTAAAAGGTGGACGACAAATTGAACTTGAGGATGTAGAGCTTAGCGCAAAAGAACTAGTACTCTCCCCTTCAGCTTTACCTTCTGGACTTCAAGCGGTTTTGGCACCTGCAGCAGTTGCAAAAGTCAAATCTACTATTTTCAAAGAAACTACCTTTGAACCTTTTCTGCAGGAATATCCAGGAAAAATAAGAGAAGTGACTCTTGGCGCTACAAGTAGTGAAGGTGGTAGTCGAGGCAGTACAGTTAAAATTGGAGGTGCTAGTACTCCTGCGTTTTATTTGTTTGAAAGTACTCCTCCAAATCCCCCTAAAATTGCCATAGATACATTTGACATAAAAGTTCCACTCCCAAAGGCGATAAAAGCACATGTAAAAGATGTATGGGAAGATCAGGTTGAATGGGCAAAAAAAGCGGTGGATAAATGGGGAGCAGATATTGTAACAGTTCATCTACTAAGTACAGATCCACTTATTGAAGATAAACCTGTAAAAGAAGCTGTAAAAACTGTTGAAGATATATTACAAGCTGTGGATGTTCCACTCATCATTGGTGGAAGTGGGGATCCCAAAAAAGATGCAGAGTTATTTATTAAGGTTTGTGAGGTTGCAGAAGGAGAAAGAGTTTTACTAAATTCTTTAACATTAGATATGGACGAAGCTGGAGTTCTAGAGGGTGTTACTAAAGCTGCTCAGAAATATAACCAATTAGTATTAGGATTTACAGCATTGGATCTGAATCGTGCAACAGAATTAAACAGGAAACTCTACGAGTATATTCCTGAAAATAATGTCTTAATGGATTTGACAACGGCTGCATTAGGTTATGGACTTGAATATTCATTTACAATCCATGAGCGTGCAAGAATAACAGCATTAATGGGGGATAAGGAACTACAACATCCTGTTATCTCAGGAACTACAAATTCTTGGGCGGCTAGGGAAGCATGGATGACACTGGATCCTGAGTGGGAACCAAAAAGTCGTCGAGGTCCCTTATGGGAAACTATAACTGCATTGAATTTACTCCTAGCCGGAGTTGATATATTTATGATGATGCACCCAGATGCCATCAAAACTATGAAGAAAACTATTAATGAGTTAATGACTTGTGGTAAAGCTCAATCTGAGAAAATAATGGAGTGGATTACACAAATATAGGATGTGATAGGCATGTCAGAAAGAGAAATTAAGGAAGGAGTAAAACAAATAAGTCCAATAGATGCCTATATGTTGCTTCCTAGAACTAACTGTCAGGAATGTGGTGAAACCAACTGCATGGCATTTGCGACTAAATTAGTAAATAGAGAAGTCACGTTAGAAAAATGTTACCCATTGCTAAAAGATGATCAAAAGAAGTCATATAGTAAACTTAAGGAACTTTTAGCACCAGTAATAAAGGAAGTAATTATTGGTAGTGGAAAAAATGCTATAACTATAGGTGGCAAGCTTGTATTCTATCGTCATGAGTTTGCATATCATAACCCTGTGGCTATTGCTATTGATGTAACTGACAAAATGCCATTAGATATTATTTCAAACCGTGTACAAAGAATTGAGAATTTTGAATTCAATTACATAGGTAGAGATCTCTATTTAGATATGGTAGTAATCAGATCGACTTCAAATATTCCAAAAACATTTGAATCAACTGTAGAAGAAGTATGTAAGATCACCAAACTACCTTTAATACTATGCACATTAGATCCTGAAGTAATGGAGGCAGGATTAGTGGCAGCATCAGAGAGAAGACCATTAATGTATGCTGCGACCAAAGAAAATTGGAACAAGATGGCAGATCTTGCATCGACGTACGATTGTCCATTAACACTCTTTGCTCCTAATGACCTTGATCAACTAAGATCCCTCGCAAAAACAATGATAGATTATGGAATAGAGGACTTAATTCTTGACCCAGGTACTTTTCCTGGTGATGGATTGTCAGATACTATCAATAATTTTACTAAAATTAGAAGAAATGCATGTAAAGGGAAAGATGACCTATTGGGCTTTCCTATTATTGGTACGCCTATCACAGCTTGGACTGATAAAGAAGCTTCTGAAGAGACACTTATATGGAATGAGGCCTATACTGCTTCAATGTTGACTGCCCGGTACGCTGACATATTAATAATGCATAGTCTGGATGGATGGGCGCTTCTACCTAACGTTATTTGGCGTTTTAATATCTATACTGATCCAAGAAAACCTGTTTCTGTGGAACCTGAACTTAATATCTTTGGAAAACCGAATGAGATGTCACCAGTGATGCTAACAACTAATTATGCATTGACATTTTTCACAGTTGAGTCAGACCTAAAGAAATTTGGTGGCGATTATTACTTAATCGTAGCTGATACTGAAGGTATTAGTGTAGAAAGTGCAGTAGCTGGAAGATATCTTACTGCAGAATCCATTGCCGAGGAAGTCAAAAAATCAGGTGTTGCGGATAAAGTTAATCACAAATATCTCATTGTTCCAGGCTTAGCTGCTAGGTTAAGTGGAGAAACAGAAGATGAGCTAAAAAATATTGGTTTACCTGGTTGGAATGTTTTAGTGGGTCCAAAGGATTCTTCGGGAATAGCAGGTTACCTTGATAAAAATTGGCCTCCAAAAGAGAATTAAATTGACCATCTAAACGAGATTAACTGCTTAGAATTGTTGGAATCATTAGAAAACGGCAATCATTGATTTATAAATGTATTTAATATGGGATTAAGGGAATCAGCTCAAATTATGAGTAATCCATTAATATAAAGGTCTATAATTACTAAAATAGTGATAATAACAAGATTGTGATCATCTTTTATTATTCAAGATAACAAGTAGTTCCATTCCAGTTCTCTTTGTTCACAAACTACTTAGCGGTGCTTGAAATGACTCAAAAAGTGAGAATAATTGTCAATCCAATGAATGAAGTTATTGAGACAGATGAAGGAACCATATTATTAAATGCGATCAGAGAGAGTGGTATAAATATCAGAAGTATTTGTGGCGGAGAAGGCGAATGTGCAACATGCAAGGTGATTCTTAACAAAGGAGAAGTCCAATGTTTATCCACTAAATACAGTGAGTTGTTATCCTCTCAGGAAATAACTGAAAGTTATCATCTTGCTTGTCAAATTCGTGTATTAAGTAACTGTGAAGTGACAATTCCAATTGAGAGCCGAGTGTCTAACCCAAAAATACTTCTTAATGAAAATATGACAGTCAAACTATTGAGTCCAGACTCAAGGAAATTCGTATTGACCCAAGAGGATAAAAATAAGGTAACACTCATTAATTATTCAGGTTCAAATCCTAAAATCAGTAA
>JAEOTI010000332.1 GCA_016839955.1 Candidatus Hodarchaeota archaeon
TAAATTATCCATTTTTTCATCCTCCTAATTTAAAAATGATACGAAATAATTACTTTTAATCTTAAAAATCCTTGCATCTATTGTAAAAAAATGCTTATATCTTTTAAATCCAAGGTCGTAAAAGTGCTATTTCGCGACATTCTTTCACACACTCTTCAAAAATGAGAAAGGTTAAGAATTATTTTTCATTGGAAAATTGTCATTTAACCAGGCCTTTAAAGAAATATCATCACTAAATCCTTTATCAACAAGAATTCTTACGATATCATCTCCAGAAATTATCAGAACTGGATGTTCATCCTCAATAATCTCCTTATAAGCTTGTGGTGTAACATAACTTGATGTAATTAGAATACCAAATTGACGATATTTAATCCGCGAAATAAGACGTGAGGTTTGTCTAATTCCAATTCCTCCTGATTCTGGATTGTGGCACTTTGCTTCAAATGCGAATTTAATAGATAATTTTTCACCGTGTATTGAACCAATTAGGTACTCTCCCATACCGTCTCTTCCACCATCTCTCCAAGGTCGTGTAATATCAATATTAGTGAATCTTCTATCCATTAATTTCAACAAATGTCCACAAAAATGCTCAAATTTAAACGGATCCTGCTGGAAATGCATGAACAGGGTGTTCAGTAATTTCCTACCGATTTTGTCTGAAGGGAGCTGCTCTTCCTTCTTTCTATAAGTTTCTACTCTAGGTGATTTTAGGGGAATGATTCCTGTGTTTCCCAGTTTAATAAATTCCTTCCAAACGGGTAGTGAATATTCATGCGCATTTGGATTACTTTTTCTCAACTCTTTCAGCCACTCCCTAGGTATTTCATTATCTCTAGTGTCTAAGATTGTAAAAAAAGCTTTGTAGTTCTGAAATCTTTCGTTCGCAGTTGATCGCCAGATAGCAACTAAATCATTATCCGCATTAGAATTCAGTCTTCCTGGAGCAGCTAATCCAAGAAATCGTACAGTTCGACCCTTTCCACTTTTTTGAAAAATTAGAAATGGGGGAATGTTGCTTCTGTCAAGATCACTTCCTGAAAGGAGATTAAAAGTATCTCTGAGTAAAGAATTGCCTCTTTTTGTTGTTTCGTGTAGTTTATGTCCAGCCTTTCTGTTATCACCGTAATATTGGAATATTCCAGACTCGGTATCAATGTAATCAGGCCACTCTAATTCGGAACCGCTGGTGTAAAGAACTACATACGCAGACTTCTCAGCATCATTCATATTTTCATTGATTTTCGTTTTTCTAGCGATCCTAAACCCTCCCGAGTTTCCGACACCTTCTAATAATTTTGAAATAGGATCATCCCCAGCATTTCCTTCTATTCCTCCTCTATAAATTGCATCTATTATTAATGGTGCTTCCTTGAGGTCATCAAACTCAAATTCCCTTGCCAAATAGAATTCACCTCATTTCAAATTTGTTTCTATTGAGAGCATCTATAAATTGTCATTAATAATTGAATCTAGATTAGTGTATTTCTGTTTCAACTCTTCCAGTAGCTTCTCTTTTTTAAAGGTAATTAGGTCAAGAATTGATCCTTTTCCATAATGACTTGAAATTAATTCTGCTACTTGATTAAAGTGAAATGTAAGCCTACTGAAGAAATCGTCATCGTTAGAAAACTCAAACCATAGTTGTTGCCCTCCTATTACCACTCTAGGAAATGAAATGAATTTTATATCTGGGTTTTGATTAACCATCCGTTGGACTTTGTTATCTAAACTCTTTGCTCTCTTACTTTGATATAATCCACCAAGCATAAAACCCATGTTGGAATATCCACTTTTTCTTTGATAATTTGGCATTACTATCTCGAAGAACTTCTTTTCCTCTGCACCTCTCATAGTACCAGCAGGCATAGACTTTATCTCGTAATGATAAGGAATATAATTATCATGTTCTTTGTCATGAACAAATTTCTTTAGATCAAACTCTCTTAACTCTGATCTTACGGCATAAAAATGCCGTAAGATGTTCTCCCCTACTAATCCCCATTTTCCAGATAATTTTCTAGAAATTGTTTGTTCATAAGGAACCGTAATTGCTTCTTCTAATGTTTTAAAACCAAAAAGAATGATTAAATAAGGATTGAAATTTAAATCAGATATAGATAAACTTTCAATTTCCTTATAAATTGAAGAAATGAATTTAAATGCTTCAATTCTAATCCAATAATCAATATTCTCCAATGTTGGGCCAGTTAGCAAGAGATCCGTTAATAATTGATGGGAATTTGACGATTCAACCCATTTGTCTAATTTTCCCGAATTTATCCACTGATCTGCGTTTTCAATAAATTTGCTTATTTGTTTAAACTTAACACTATATTTTACAATCTGGTTATCGTTGAATTTTAGATTAAAGGATTTGGAAATTGCGATCAAAAATTCAAATAAATCCAGTAAATCATAAATCTCTAAGAAATTTCTGTTACCCTCATACTCTGTCTGGACTAAAGTTATTAATTTCTCCATTCTCTCCAATTTTTTTGATTTAAATTGTGACAGAATTATTGCTTGGTTTGATTTTAGATCATTAATTTCCCTGATTTCGGAAATTATTCCTTCATATACGTTAGGAAGAGCTTTCTCATTCACTAAACAGATCATTTTATTCAAGATCATATAAAAGTCAATATGAGTCATCTCACAGCCCTCTCCTAACTCAGAAGCCTTATAGCCTTTCAAACTTTGTAGGTGAAAATGACTACAATTAAATCTGGATATTATAAGTCATAGTATATGATAAGACCTCAGAGTAAGAGAGGCTCCATTGGGGAGCCTTCTTACTCTTCTTTCCTAACCCATAGTAAGAAAATCAAAAGTAATTGTACCATAGGCGAGTTTATACGTTATCCCTTCCTCCGATTCTTCTTTATTTAACAATTTAGCTGAAGTTAAAGATTCAATGTATTTGTACAAGGTCTCTCGATGTTCAAGGTCGATATGATCCCGTGAAGCTTCGTAGATCTCCCTTAAAGTTTTAGGCGTCCCATCTTTCAATAGACTAATTAATCTTACCCGCTTCTCATTCGATAAAGACTGACTGATTGCTACTATTTGCTTTATATTTGTAATTTCCACCATTCCTAATCAGAAATTAGACAAAAATCCTTAAATGTAAAAGATTGTAGTCAATAATGACTACAAAGTTAGGATTGTATAGCTATGGATAATTCACAGGATACTCCTGTTCCCCCATTCGTCGTGTTATTAGACAATTGTAAGATAAATTATTTAGGACGTGCAAAAGCTAGCTCAAAAGGAGGAGAATTTCTTACATTAGTAAAGAAAGATGGAACAATTTTGTTACATTCCCTCCAAAAAGGTATGCGGCCTGTTTTTTACAATCCTTCGGGGGATCTATCAGTCTCACTAAAAGAAAAGAACATATTTCTCGAGTCAATTGCAGAGAACAAAGAAGTTTTAAAAGTAGAAGGCCAGATAAAAGACTTTATGGATATAGAAGATCAAGGGGAATCTAAAACAAGGTCTTTTGAAGCTCGTGTTGGAACTGAAAAATGGATGGTTCAGCAACTCAAGAAAAAGCCAAGTATCTTTGGACTTAAAAAGAAAGATTTTGAAGGGGCTGAAGTACGGATTACCTCGGGACGAATTGATCTCCTTTTCACAGACCTGGTCATAGAGGTCAAAAAACGAGCTGGTGCTAGGACACATGACCAATTGTCTAGATATTTACGAGGTTCTGGAAAGAACCAAGGAATAATTGTGTGTATAAAAGCAACTAAGACGTTAAAAAGTGCAGTCGAAGAATCATCAAATATTCTTCTAGTGGAGAAACCTGAATGGTCTGAATTTGATTCGGAACTTTCTAAAGAAAACTATTGAAGAAAGGAATTATCGTGGAAAAACCCAAATTAAGTTTGATAGACCTTTTTTGTGGTGCTGGTGGTTTCAGTACAGGTTTTCTAATTGCTGGAGAGTATGACATCAAGGCTGGAGTAGATATCAAAGGATTTATGGAGAGAAGTTTTATCCAAAATCATCCTGGGGCAAAATTTTTTCAATATGATATTAGAGAAAGTCCTCCACAAGAGATTTTAGAATTAAATCCTGATCTAGTAATAGGTAGTCCACCGTGTCAAGGTTTCAGTGATGCAAGAGGTGTTCGATATCGCCTTGACCGAAAGAATGATCTGGTCTTCAAATATTTCGAATGGATTGATCAAATTCAACCTAAAATAGCTATAATGGAAAATGTCAAGGGTATGAGTACAATAGGTAAAGCGTGGAGGAGTCTAGAAGATCCTGGTCATGAAGAAGATATTGATTTTATGGAACTTCTAGAAGAAACTGTAAAAAAGATTGGTTTTACATTCACTTATGATATTTTGAACAGTAGAGACTTTGGTGTCCCACAAGAACGAGAACGAGTTTTTTGTCTAATGATCCGTAAAGACCTTAAGAAAAAATTCTCGTTACCTTCTCCTACACATGGAGAAAAAGAAAAAGAAACAAAACAAACCCAATTAGATGAATTTTTAGGGAGTAGGAACCAGAAAAGTGAAAAAGAACTCCAACCATTTGTAACTGTAAATGAAGCACTGCTTGGTCTTCCGAATCCTTCTAAGTATGAACAAGGAAATCATATTGATACTTCTTCTTTAAGCGTTCAACATCCAAGACAACACACCTGGTTTCAACAACTAATTTTCAACACTAATTTGATTAATAATCATATTTCTCGTTATCCTAAAAACGAGGAAGTATTAGAAATCATCAAAAGAATACCTGAAGGGGTTACATATCGAAGTGATCGTCTTGGTGATAAGCATATAGGAGTTTGGGAGGTCTTCAAGAACCAATTATCAGAAGAAGAACGTGAATTACTGAAAGATATAGCCATTCTAAGGACAAAAAACCACATTAAGACAAGAAAAGGTAAATACAGCGAAGGATACGTCCCACGAGAATTCTTAGAAGAAAAAGGGCATTCAAAAGAAATATTGGAGAATCTCGTTAAAAGAAGGTTTCTTAAGCATCCTACATCTTGTCATTTAACGGAGAAAGCTAAACATCTTCTTAATAGAATTCAGGATGAAGAATCATCCCTCTCAAAACAAACAACAGATGAAATGGTTACCAAAGCTGATTTAGCAGTATTGAATAAACTCTCAAAACTTCAATCAGAAGTTGAGGGCTCTGATGTTGTCCGAGATTATCAATTGGGAATCCTAACAAATACCTTGAGGAAACTTGTCAGGTTAGGTTGGATTAAAACTGGCAAAGTGGAAGAAGAATATGATTTGACTGCTAAAGCAGGTCACAGAGGAAGATATTCTAGAATTGCTATGGGTTACCAATCAAGAACATTAATGACTGGATTCACAAACTTAAATGAAATTCTACATCCAAAAGAAAATCGTGGACTTTCATTAAGGGAAGGAGCACGTTTAATGAGTTTTCCTGATTCATTTACATTTTATGGTACATTTTCTCAAATCTCACTCCAGATTGGGAATGCAGTCGCACCACTTGTAGCAAGACAAATTGCTATAAATTTGTTGAAGGAAATCAATTGAAATGACCATTTAGAGTGTTTAAAATTTACTTGGAAGACCCGTATAATGAACTAGCATGGTTCTAACATAAAGCTTTGAGGAGTGCCTTTTTCGATTGAAAGCGTTTTTTTGGGCTACTGAAACAGTGATGAGCTCGGGCTTCATCGTACTGATAACGATAAAGAGTAATTAACTGA
>JAEOTI010000333.1 GCA_016839955.1 Candidatus Hodarchaeota archaeon
CAGCAAGATCATCAATAATTCGTTTTCGTGTTTTCTCAGGGCTAGTATTCAAATGAATACTCTCAAGATGTCTATCAAAAAAGCTTACTCGGTTAATTCGATCTGGAAGCGATAAATTGAAAAGCTTGATTCGAGGTTCTGGTTGATACAAAACAGGAGGGATAGAACCAAGTGTGGCAGTGATGAGAATAACTACGCATGGTGGTTTACGTATGATATTCTGCGGTTTTCCTGTTCCTCTGACTCCTGTCATTAATAATCCTAAATTGAAAAGAAGTGATCGGTCTTCGGGTGTTAAAGGTGTCTGAACAGTACCAAATTGAAAATCAGTCCAATCTAAAATAAATGTCGCAGGACGATTATTCACTTCGAGAACAGAGGTTAATCCTGCAACAAGTTCATCAAAGTTTTTTAATGGGGGAAGGTCATGTAATTCCCCCTCATCCATACCAACATCAAAATCTTCTCCTTCCTCCTCAGTATCAATAGTTTCCTGATGTGGAACATCGGTGGTAAACCAATTGCTAAAGATACTCTTCTCTCGTTCCTCTAAAAATGACAACCCATCAAATTTATTCCATAACCCAACGACCTCAAACCCATTCCTTTTTAATGTGTGTTGTAAATACTTCGGAAATAGGTGATACTGTTTCGTTTCGTTATCAAAGTATTCATCACGAGTATTTCCATAAAGAATTATTCCCTTTCTAATTTTAGCCTCACGAATTAGATTTCGAATTTGTCTATCCATGTTTATCCCTTATTTTTTCATTGTATGTGTCTGTCCAACTGGTGTTGGAAATTCTTTTGATCCTTTTCTAATTTTGTCGGGATTGTGCCACACAAATTGTTCGATCGATGTTTCGACATTTCCTTCCGTATTAATTTCTTCTAAAACCGCGTCTAATTCCTGTTTACAAGTTGTACCCGTGTATCCTTCAAGATCAAATTTAATAGTGATATCATCATAGATTTGGAATAAAGCCATCTTTCCAGAAGGCATTTTCCCTGTTACATGCACTACATTTTGCTTAAGCTTAGGTGTACTAATTATAAATCCCTGCTTCTTCAACGCTGACAGAATAGTTTTCACAATCTCTTTTCTAACTTCTATTTCTTCATCTTCCTTGAGTAGACTATTTGCTTCAGTTTTCACCTCATCAATTTCTTTACGAATGAGTTTTGCCGTTGATGCTGTAGTCTGCATTGTTTTTAAGCGTTGAACTAGAATTTGGTGTTTTTCCTGTAATTTCATATCTTGTATTGGTAAAGTTTCAAGATTATCAACTTCTATTCTTAATAATTGCTCAGCTGTCTGTCGTTCAGTTGTCCATTCTTTTTCTCTAGCAATGGTTGAAGTAATTGCGCTATTCACTTCTTCAACTGATTCTTGTACTATCAATAAAGCTTCATCAGGATTTATTTGGAGCAGCTGTTGAGCTTTTTTCCATTGATTCCTGATTTCAATTGCATTTTCTCCAATAAAATGTGAAGTAGTTGGATTTGATTCATATTGGATTAGTTTTTTTTCTAAAACATTTAACAGGTTTGTACATTGATTCCGTACACGATTTTTTCGGAGTTCTTCTCTTCTTTTTGCCTCTAATAAAGCTCTTAATCGTCCATTTCCACTCATTATCACTCATCCTCAATATACGAGTATTCACCAAGTATGTACTCTTGGGTATTTGGATCAATCATGAATGTAACCCTTCGTTTTTGGATCTCAATTTTTAATTCGGGATATTTCTCTTTCCAGTCACGAAACAGATTATTAGTCAAGATTAACGTGTTATCTTTAATAGCAAACTGTATTATGAAATAATCATCTGAAACACCTGCAGGGGTTTCTCGAACCACTTTCTTCTTGATTAATGGTTTAAGGTCATCGAAATCGTACACATCGTATTTTAATGCAGCACTGATAAATATAATGACCTTATTAAATTTATATTTCTTCTGAAGCTCATTATACAGTTGAATTAAATTTTCAACTGAATATTTCTCCCCTGTTTTTTCAGTCTTTACGACATTGTTTCCATCCACCACAATGCGGTCAATTGGAGGAATAGGGAATACATCTATGTTATTTTTATCTTTTTTATCATTTGTTTTTTCCTTTTTCTTTTCCTTTCTCCATTTCTTCAGCTGTGAACCTAATTTTAATTGCCCCAGAGAGTTTCTAACAACTTTCTCCCTATCAATATCTTCTTCCAAGTATGGTACTGTACGACCCCAAATATGTTTTGTATTGATTTTAATAATGGTAGTTCCAATAGAACGTTCTAAGACACTTTTTACCCGTTCTAAGAACAGAAGCCATAATTCTAATTCTGAAAACGTTTGTGGTTGTAAAGATTTTTCAATCTGTTTTACTATCTTCTTCACATAGTTATTGATGTCGTTTCCAAATAAAAGATGAAGTTCCTTAAGATTAGCAACCAAATAACGAATAGATGATTGATTCTTGTTTGTTAAGACTTCTTGTGGTAATATCTTTAAAACATCTTTAGTAATAGAAATATCTGAATCAATGGAAGAAACTTGAGTGGTAATCTGACGTATAAGTTTTATTCCATCTTTCTCGGTAAAATTAAGATCTATACTTCTTAATGCAAGTGAAGCATAATTCTTAAGTTCTTTGTTTGTTGGAATGCGGTTATTTTTTGATAGAAACGCTTGTACTGATAACATTTCAATTGGTTCAAAATCCACTGATCCAACTTTAATTGAATCTCTTAAGACATTTAAGAAAGTTTCATTAATTCTGTTACTTTCAAATACTTCAAGCCTATTGAATAAATCTTCATACGCATGTACATTTATTGGTTTGGGGATTCTTTTCACTATGGACTCAACAATATCTACACATTGGTTTAAACGGTGATCTAAATCTTTTTCAATCCTCACGATTTTATTTGTTGACAAAGTTCTTTGGAATTTCACTTTAATTTTATGCAGATCTTTGTAAACATCCCCAATTTCTGTGATGGATTTATGAAACATGTTCCAAGTGCCATTAAATCTTACATTCAATTTATCCTCCATCAACAGGTCTAATCTTGCTAAAAAAACCTCATAATTGAGCAAAAATCGTTTGGGATCAAATTTAATAATCTCTTCCCAAGAATAAAAACTGAAAATCTTATTTATTATGTCTTTATTGAGTTCAAGATCATATACTTCAGTATCAAGAGTTTCCTGTAATTCAAGTATTTCAATAATCAGGCCTTCAGCTTTGTCACCATCAGTGATTATCTGAATGGGTATGGTTAGAAGTAAGGAGCGAAGAGTCCCGATTGAAGGGGTTAAATAATACATTGCTATGTTTCTTTCAAAGGAATGTTCATCCATCTTGTTAAGAATCTCATTCATTAGAGCAATACGATAATTTTTTGAGGTGTTATCCTGATTTATAATAAAAAGAGGGATTTCAAAACCATTTACCTCTACATTAGTTAGAACAGCTTGTTTTTCCTTTGATAAAATAGTATTATCTTGAAGTTGAACTTCAGAATGATCGATCTGAATTTGTAAAGAAGACGGGAAAAAGGTATTATTTTTATCTATTGTTTCTAATTTAATCTCTTTCGAGTTAAATCCATTTCTGGTTAAATAAACAATTATTTGGGGTTTTTTACTTTGGTGTTGAATGATTTCAGGAGAATTCTGAATATTTGTGATCATCCATTTTTCATTTAAAATGAAAAACTCGTTGAAGACTTTATTAATATCCGTTGGTAAAAATAACTTCATGTCAGTTTCAATTTGGTGGACTTGAGTCGAAAGAGTACTGTTGTAGGGAGAGCTATCCCGAATATTAGTTAAATGCTTTTCCATCAATCCATTACGCATAAATTGCTCATACAGGATTTTATTAAGTAATTGATTATGTTTATTGCTAAATGGATGTTCTGAAACTCGGATCATTAAGCCCTCCTTTGTTAAAAAAAGATTAACTTTAATATTAACCCACAATTGATCAATATCGTCCACTTCATGTTCAAGAATTTCTTCTTCGGGTTTCAGTATCTTCTTGAGCTGACCCACATGGTTTCTTATAATTTTTTCAGGAATATAGCTGGGAATACTAAGAGTTTCATCTATTGTCTCACAAATTTCTGTGTTTTCAAGTTTATCAATACCAATAAGCCATTCTGAAGATGATGCTTCTCGAAAAATTGGAAAATGAATATTTCGCGGATCACTAATCATTTTCTTCTGTTGATAGAGTTTTTCTCCAGATTCTGTTAATTGGTATTGGGATTCATCTTTCAGCTCTAATAAACCAAGAGTTTGCAATTCTCCTGCTGTTTTCATCAGAAAATCCATTTTTATTATTCCTAACTCGTGTTTAATTTCCTCAAGAGTAGGTCTAGGATTCAATTCATGTGATGGAGCCATGATAGCCCATTCTAGCAGGTAAATCTCTCGAGTTTTGATAACACGAGCTTTCACATGAACTTTTAGAACTGTGAGAGATTCATCTACTTTCTGTAGAAAAAATGGTGACCATTTACGTTCATTTGATTTACTCAATGATATCATACCCCCTTACATAATAATTACCACCATGACAGGTTTCTGCAGCATTAATAATTTCTCTGTATGAATATTTCCTAATGAAATTTCCCTTTCCATATCGAATATTCACCTGAATCCCTTCAAAGGCCGCTTTAGAACCAACAATGATTAACAAAGCTTGAGCACGAGAAAATGCAACATTTATTCGACGAAATTCTTTTACAAAGGCAGTTGGTGAACCTTTTGGAGGAGATGAAACCAGACTTACTATTACAACAGGCCTTTCCATCCCTTGAAACCGATCAACCGTGCCAATTCTATATTGAATTTTTTCTATGAGGTGGTTTTGTTTTAAATTTCGCACCATTTCTCTTAATCTACGCTCTTGACCAGCATAAAAAGAAATTATCGCGATTTTTTGAGGTGGTTTTTCTCCTTTAGTTTGTAAATTTTGAATTTGTTCATTTAATGCAAGGAGAATTTTTCGTATCACTTCTATTTCGTACTCATTATATCGTGAGGTAAATTTCCCCCTCTCTCTTCCTTCAATATTACGTGCCGTCTTTCCATTAACTTGTTTATAGGTTGTATCAACCCAAACCAAATGGGTATCAGGGGAAGTAAGGTCTCCTGATTTTCCCTTGAGCACAAAATAATTCTTTATCTTCTCTTCATCCTCATTTAATCCTTGTTTTAGTTGATAACCCTGTGGATAGAATTGGTTGATTGCTCTCATTATTGTTGAATGCATTCGGTACTGGAGTATTAAACGCTCTTTCAGTTGTTCCTCTGCCTCTTCGAACATTTCTTGAAAATATGAGGCTGTGACAAGTCTTTCAAACCGCTTGACGAGATCTTGAGCATCTTCGTCTTCTCCAAATTCCTGAATGGGTAATTCGTCAGTGCTTAATCGGAATAAAGGAGGTAATTGTTGATGATCACCAACTAGAACAATTTGTTTCCCTAATAGCATTGGCATTAGAATTTCAGGAGGTGTGGCTTTCGAAACCTCATCAATAATGACGAGGTCAAACTCTCTCTCGGGCTTTCCATGGAAACGATATTTTCCTGTTTCGGTACACGTCGCTCCAACTACATTTGCTAAATCAATATATGTTGAAACGAGGTTTTCATATTCATCAGTTGATGAATTTTCGATCTTGTTTATCCATTCTTTCTGGAGAGCTAACCATCTACGAGATTGTTCTAGTTCCACTTGTTGTTGCTGCAGCAGATTATTATAATGTTGGTGTAGGAGCTGTAATGAATCCTCATTGAGATGAAAATCTTGCTCAAATTTCTCCTCATCAGGAATGATCTGAGCGATCAATTTTGTATTCTGTTGAATTATTTTTATTGCATTTTGAATAATTTGACTGTTTTGATCAATCTCTCTTTCACAAGCAATTATTTCAGTATGAATTTCCTTTAATTCTCTATTTATTTTCTCAATAAGGTCTTCATTTTTCTCAGTTGAATCTTTTAATTCTCTATTTTTCTGAATTAGTTCATTTAGAATCGAAGCTGGTAATCTAAAAGAGAAATCCTGAAAATTGTTAATTAACTGTTCTAGCTGTTCTAATAATGGTAAATATTCATTTTTTGGCGTTAATGCTTTTTTAAAGATAGTAAGCTGTTGGAACAGATCAGAATTGTCTATTAGATCAAAAAACTTCAAGAGGTGATCAATTTGTACTCTTAAAGAAGTTGATTCATCTTGCCAAGAAGTACCAAAGATTTTTGTGGCATAAGTTCCTTTTTCTACTTCTATCTGCCTGTTAATTTCAAGTAATTCCTTAGAATACTGATTCATTAAGTTTTGATCTGTTGTTTTCATCAGTTTATTAGTGATTCTTTGTCGCTGTTCAGTCAATTGAAGGATTTCATCACTACTAATTTTTTCCTTTTGATCAATAATTTTCTTTAGACCACCAATTTTTGAGAGGACTTCGGGATGAATTTTTTGAATTTCTTTAATTATGACTAATATTTCTCCAGTTTCTATCAAATCTAAACTGTAAGTACCCTTTATTTTGGATTTTTCCAATAATTTTGCAATCTGCTGGCGAATTAGAGGGATAAATGAAGGTAAAATTTCGAATAAAATCTGTAATTCTTCGTAAAGTACAAATTCTTGTAACTTTAGAACTTTTGTAGAAAAATGCAATTGTTTAGCTAATCTTGTTTTATTCTCAAGTAGTTCTTCTTTTGTCTGTCCAATTCTATTTTCTTCACTTAAAAGGTTGTTAAGGTCATTTCTAATTGAATTAATCTTTTTTTCAGCGTTTTGTTGTTTCTCATAACGTTCCTCAATAATCTTAATTGCTTCTTTGAATCTAGTAGTGTTATTAAGAAGAACTTCACGTTCACCTACAATTTTAGTGACTTCTGCTTTAACACTCTCAAACCATCGTTTTACAACATTTTCTTCAATAAACTCATGTCCTTCTTCCGTGGCGTGTTTTCCGATTCTGATTGGCATAATAACACGCTGATTTGCTAATCTTTTCAGGGCATTATCAACAGCTAAATTAGCTTGGGAAGCAACTAGGACTTTGCCTCCCCATAATGCAATTTGATGACATAGTTCGGCAATTACAGTCGTTTTCCCTGTTCCTGGGGGGCCTTGAATCAAGGTAATATCTGGAGAATTTAAAGCACGTTCTAGGGCATCAAATTGTTTTTGGTTCAAATCTTTCCGAATTAAAGATTCAGGATCAATTCTCTCTCTTCGAATAGGCAATCGAGCTTCTGTAACATCAAAAATAAAATCTTCTAGTCGTGGGTTAACAGCTTGGCCTTTATAAAGACGTCTAATCGCTTTTTCCTGTAACGTAAATGGCAATTGGTCCAAAAAAACAGAATTTAGTAATAATCCTTCTTTTGGTAGACTGTTAAATGGGTTGCTAGAAACATAATTAAGGACATTATCTGTACCTGTTTCTTCTGAAATTACATATTCATCATTTAAATCGATGAGTAAATCAATCCAATCTTTCTTTTTCATGAAAGATGGATTTCTCGTGAAGAATTTTTTGAATTTTTGACCATGAGTTATTTCTCCGAACGAAATAGGATCTGGATCATCATCACTCGGAAGCCAATTTGGATCTTCGGGGATAGGGTTATCTAAAACATTAATCCTATCACCTGTGTAATACCGTTTTATAGCATTATATGAGTAATGTCTTGTTGAAATCTGAATTTTGGCTTGGGTTGCATTAACTCGTTCAAGATTTCTGTATGCTATCCAAGCCTGTTTATACTTTATAATTTCCAGATAAGTATTTAGATAATTTTCCCAACTCTCTAGTCTGCCCTCCAATGCTTTCCTTCGTTTAGGTAAATTCAACAACCATATAAAATCTTCCTCGCTTGAAAAATAGTCATTTAGGTTCTCATTTGTCACTAAGATTACTGGCCCTGTTAAAATTCCCTCAGTGGGATAAGGCCTTTTAGAAGTGATTTGCAGAGAAACCCGTGTAATACTTAGCCTTCTCCTTCTTCTTCTACAATTAAAGACAATCGAATGATTGTTAAAAACAGTCTTATCATAAAGAGGTGTAGCAGGATCTATTCGAAGGCGCCAATCACCATATTTTCCTTCTTTTTCTCCTTCAAAAGTTTTAGTTGTTGTATTCTCCACCAAAAATCTTATTGTTTCCGAAGTTCCTGGGAATAATTCTGTTATTCTTGTTATCAATGCTTTTTTCACTGCAGCTATATCTGGTTTTTTATCTACTGAGTCTGTAACCCCGAGTGCTTTTGCTGTGAATCTGTCTGTATTTGAGTATCGAGTGTCCAATGAAAGAGCTAAAGTGATTATTGCGGCATTTCTTTTATCTATTC
>JAEOTI010000334.1 GCA_016839955.1 Candidatus Hodarchaeota archaeon
AAACCAAATTCTATTATTAGGGAGTTAAAATCCCATATCAGGATATTGATTAGTTAATGACCATTTAAGTAAGAATCCATGCTTTGGGAAGTTTGACAACCGAAACACCGTTTGCTTCTTGGGGATCAACGCGAATGAACCGTCGATGAAATTGATCACTGATATTCCCTTCCCAGTTTGAAAAACCCGCCACTCGATAATCTAGATTTGCTACTGGGCTACTAAAGTGCCCTAATACCATCCACCATTCTTTTTTTATACCTAATCTTTGTGTACTCACAATTTTTTCTTTGGTACGTTGTAAAACTCCTGTACCATACTTTTTTTCCTTATCTTTCTCAAGTTTACTTTTTTCCTGTTCGATTTGCTTTTCATTTTCACTTGCTGCTTGTTCCATTCCCAGATTTGCCCCATGATGGATAAATGCTGTAGTGGTTTGCATTGGAATTCGAGCATGAGGAAGAATGTGTACCTTGTAGCTACATAAGAGATCATACAGTCCCTCTAACGGATCATGATTGCCTGGCAAGAAAATAGTTACATCAACTAAATCATGGAGTTGTAATTGCTGATTAATTTGTTCAACTGTCTCAGCTTGTTCCTTGGTTATTACATCGATTTCTCTTTTTTTTTCTTCTTCAGTACCAGTCAACCCATTAAATTCAAGTCGTTCTTGAGCCAATCGTTCAAGAGCTGCGGTTCTAGTTTCAAAACAATCCCCTGCTAATATTAATAGCAATGGATGTCCTGAGTGCGTAATAAATTCCAAAAACCGTGAAAAGACTGATATTTTTGGTATTGTAACTCCATTTAATCGTACGTAGGGCTTTTCAAAGTGAAAGTCGCCCGTAATAACAACACTATTTCGAAAATCAGGTATATGCATATGCTTTCTTTCCTGTGGAATTTTCAACCAGTGATACTTGACTAAATAACATGCTTTCTAATATATGGACCACTTTTGCATGTTTTTGGGGCCACTGCTCCTTTGGGAGGCCGTTGTAGTCAATTCCACAGCATTGTTTGCAACCTTCCCCTCGACACGCACAATTGTTTACCAAGTCCCAAGTTTGTAGAAGGATCGGCTTTAGCTTATCATAAATGAGTTCTGCATTGCCAGTAGTGGAATTTGGATCTATAATATGTAAAAAATCAGATTTTTTGCGCGATAAACTACTGGGATTCGATGACAGCGCGGTTTGTCTGCTTTCTGTTGAGTAGATTAATTCAATTTCCTTCGTAGGAATATCAATAGTGATTTCAATTGCTTTTTTTAGATAAGCTGCTAGTAAATTTGCAACCGCCTGAGAAATCGAACCTAGTGGGATGGCACAAGATACTGTGAGCAATGGTATTACAATTTTCTGTTCTGGGGTGAGGTTTACATCTTCTAGATTATTTGTCCCTTTATCCCAAACTCGACCTTGTTTCGGATAGAGTTGCCGAATGACTTCCTGTAATTCCACTCCCAGAGGATTTTGGGTACGTCGTTTTGTGGTCATTAGAATACGAGTGCCAATGATGTTATCAGCATGTTTTGTTTTTTCATAGAGAGTTTTTGCTTCTCTAACAAAGATTTTGTTATTGTATACCTCTTCACAGACATAATACTTTGAATTAAATAAATAGGACTGCCCCGGTAAAAGTTTTTTCAAAAATTGACGTGCATTGACTCTAATAAGCCGTTCATTACGTGTTCCTGGAACTCCCGCGATTGTTTCCTTTTCTTTTTGATAAATTTGGTATTGCGGAAGCGCTCCGCGGAGATTGATTGCAAAAAAAGCAAAAGCTGTCTCAGCTGTGGGATAAAATTCATCATTGGACACCAATTGTAATTGTCCTTTTGCAAATAATTCTCGACTTACTCGGCGTAGCAGTCTTGGAACTTCTGGAACATCATAATAAATGTCCTGAATTGTTTGCATTGAGTGAATTTCAAATAAAGGAGCAAGAAGAAGCATTAGTTGAGCACATTGCGTGGTATTATAATTCACAACTACTGGAGCGACTGGTTTCTCAAAGAGGTAATGTTGGAGTGCTTTTTTGTCTTCAAGGTACTCCTTTTCCAGGTTTACTCGTTTTCGGAGAAACAAGAAGATTTGTGTTTTTCGTAAATAATTCCGGGCGATACGTCCGATAATCTGTATTAAAGCCCGTTTATCGGGAAGCCCTAGAATCACTACGGCTTCCAATTCAGGAAGATCATAACCTACCTCGAGGATACGGGTGGTTAGCACTCCCCAAGCTTCATTCGTGCGTAATTTATTCAAATTATCATTGAGTTGGTCTGAAGAAAGTCCACCATGAGCTATCACAATCCCCCGCTGGCTTAAGTTAAAACGTTCATTTAATTCCTCGATGTAGGCGATGTTATTCACAACAAACATTGCTTTAATAGGAGAATCATCCGTTTCTAAGTTTTTTACATAGTCGATTAAAGTTTATTCAAAGGTACTTCCTATAATTTTCTCATTGTCATCATAGATATCATCTTGAAAAATTCGCCATTGTCGTGGACCATGGCGGGAGGGACCTGACACGATCTGAAAATCATCATGGCCTAAAAGCCGTTTCATAAATTCGTTTGGATTTGGAATCGTGGCACTAGTAATATGAATAGAAAAGTCATCTAATTGATCCCTTTGGGCGACAAAATTGAGATAACGGAGATAAATTCCAAAGATACTCAAAGTATAACTTGGCAGGAAATCAGGTTCATCAATCAGGATGATTCCCGGATGTGTTGCAGCATATACATAGTCTTTCCAGCGAATTTCATCACTTCCCCACTTGGCACTCCCCATTAACGACATCAGAAGCATATCTAGTGTAATGGTAAGAAATTCTATTCCGTTCACAGCGAGTTGATCCTTGATCTCGCTTCGTTTTGAGAAACCTGTGGAACTTGCGAATGCTTCTGCATGAAAAGGAGGATAGTGGGAAGGTACATTATTAGCTAACTCAACTGTTCGTCGGTGAAGATCCAGTAGGAGACCATTAGTCGGTGCAGTAAGGTACATCCCTCGAAAATTTGGATTTTTTAGGGCGAGTTCTGTTCCAAACAACAAAGCGGTCAAAGTCTTTCCATTACCGGTCCCTGCAGTATTAAGGATAGCTCTAACACCTGAGGATCGTAAATGCTGTTCTTGCGCTTTTGTAAGACGCCAATTCAGAAATATTTTCTTAACCCAAGATCCAACAGTCGGTAGAAGGTCTTCTATCTTAGTGCTAGAAAAGAAAGTCTGTTCGTCAACACAACTTTCTTCATTAAACGTGTAATGGGATTGAATCCAACGAGATTTCTTGTTGTAATTCATTATCAGTTCCTCCAAAAAGTTGGGAGTTTATAGTTTGCAAGCTTTCCCGAAGAGTGTTAATGAATCGGATCGTTAACTTACAAGTTGCTGGATCCAAACGCTTAGGATCGAGTAGTTGTTGAGGTAAATCACACCAATAAAATGAGAGATCTAAAAGGGTTCGTTGAAGACCTTCCTCGGTCCATAATCGTTCTGGAATAAAAGGGATTAGAAGTTCTGGATAAAGTCCACAATACTTAGCTCCAACGATTGTTAGCTCTTCAGGAGAAATAATCGAACTCTTTTCGCGCAGAGACCTGAAGCATGGATGACGACCTAAAGAATTTAGTCTTTTACGGGTCAAGATGACATATTGTTTACAGGCTTGCTGCAAAGGAAGTGGTTGAAAAGAAAGATGGGTTCCAGTTGCTACGAGAACGGGCTGATTGAGCAACTCATCTTGAAAATACGTCCTTAGAGCAAAAAAGCCCTTTTCATTGGGGTGATAATAGGGTAAGTTATTGGACGCATACCGAGTGTCAAAATGACTGTATGAAAACCGTTTTTGACACAAAGCTTTTGTTAAATTGACTTCATTTAGTAAGCGAGGTTCTTCCTCTAGGTCTAATAGAGCACCTTTCCATGGTTTATCACGAGTTTTATGGTTGAATAAGAAACCAGTTTTCCAACCATAGCCATTTTCTGCTAGGATATTTCTGAGAAAGGTTCTTTGAAAATGATTTATCGCATTTAAAGCAGTATCAGCCATAGTCCAAGCACGAAAACTGTCTTGAATCCCTGTAAATGGGATACGAGGGTTTCGACTTCGTCGTCGTCCAATTCTTGGGTTAATTATGCAATTATCTTGCCAAGCAAAGTGGATCAAAGTTCGACAGATATTAACAAGTGGTCGTCGAACCCCAGTCTCGAGATATTGAACTTCCTCGGAGGTTGGTAACACACCATTAACAATTTGACGAGCTATGTAGTGGCCTTGCTCCTCATAGGCTGCTTGACAAATTTCCTTCGTTAAAGTGTAATTGTGATTTTTTGGAACGATTTGATACAATTCTCGAGTGATTGTCATTATTGACGTCAATAGGCGTATTATATACGGAACAGTTAGAATTGCGGAAGAATAGCGCTGTTGAAGCGTTTTTCGAAAAAATTTGTTTGTTTTTCTCCGAGTGTTTTTAACAGAGCGAGAATATGTCTTTGGTACTCCTTTCACTTGCAGTTTTTGAGCGAGGGACTTTCGACCTTCTATGTAAACAAAATTAAGACTTGAAATTGGATATTCGTCAATATTATTACTATATTTTACAATTAAATTATCTCCATTAATTATAGCTGTTTGATCCAGACCAATATACAATTGAAGTTCTTTTAATTCGTCTATTGCAGGATTTGGTAAGCGTCCAACACCAGATGCTGTTGCATTTGCTTGTAATAGCTGTTCTGGACTTAGAATAACTTTTATACTCTTATCGTCAGGACCAGTCCTTAATTTTATGAGAACAGAATTGCATTCAACACAATAAACAGGTCTTTGAAGTTTAGGGAAATCAGGAAGAAAACCTTGACAGCTAGGGCATATATATTCTTCCGGACTATTCAGCTTATGATTTTGAAAATTAAGGTTTTTTACAAAATAAGTTCCTTTTTTCGGGATAAAAAATTGACAGATCGGACTGGAAGGAGCGACTCTTTTTGATCTTTGTTTTAATTCAGCAGGAATTTTATCTTTATCTGAAGTTTCCATACGGTACGCCTGACTACAAAGACTTAACTCTGAGACGTGAACCCCGCAACTTTTACAATGCAGTAAATC
>JAEOTI010000335.1 GCA_016839955.1 Candidatus Hodarchaeota archaeon
AAAAGCTTTCTCTATATTTCATTATTCTTATAATTTTACATAAATTATATTTTCAATGTAGTTCAAATAATTCAATTTTCGTAGATTGTTCTCAGAGAACGGTTCCTCGTGATTTAAATTATGTAAATACTTAATTTAATCCTTTTCAACACTTTAAAGTCCTAAATAGAAGAAAAAGAATGTCGTCAAATCACGGTTCAGACAATAGATTTTGACATTCAAGCGTTAGTTTGATGAAATTAGGGTTTAAATTATTGAACTGTTTGAATTTGAGTAATTTAAAACTATTAAAATATCAATTTAGTGATTTCATCCAGTACATCTTTAAGATTAACACTTTCTGATTCTTCTAATTCCGGATTATGCTTGTGATGAGGATAAGTCTTCAGGTTCCTGTGATGAGGAGCATTATCCCATCGTATTACTAATTCTCCAGTGCTTTTTTGCCAATGGTGAGAATACAGACGGACTTCATTAGACACAAACTCTCTTATGAATAGTAAGCTCTTATCAATCAATTCTGTTTTAATTTTTATATAATAGAATGTAGGTCCTTGTTTATAATCCAGAACCTCATAAGATTGAAGACATTTATGAGTCTTCAGCAATTCTAATATTTTGAACATCAGCAACCTGTTCCATTCGTTCAGTTAGAGCTGCTTTCTTTTCAAAATATGCCTTCCATTCAATGAAATCGTCCCATTCGGTAAAATTTTCCTGTTTTCGATGATTAATCTGTTTCTCAAAATCTTCAAAGGAACAATTATACTTAGATTCAAAGAGCTGAAGCTTTTCTTTAACTAACGATAATTCCGAAATGATCTTGAGTTTTTCGTACTCCTTGATTTCCGTGCGAGAAACGATTAGATCCATTCGAATCACCATAAAAAGAATCAATGAGTTTTCTATATAATTCAATAATTCCTTCAGTATAAAATGGTTTACATAATTTTCTATTTTAGGCGTTTTGTCGCTTAATTACAAAGAACAAGACAGGTTTTTACGTCAATTTGATTTTCTTCTCTTAGCAAATGAACTAAATTTCATATTTCATCCTCAGAAAACGGTTCCTCGTGTGTTAAATCCTTAAAAAACTCGAATTAATCCTTTTCAACACTTTAGAATCCAAAAACGGAGAGAAATTTTGTCGTCAAATCACGGTTCGCGCTCGAATTTTTGACGTTTTAACAGTAGTTTGGTGAAATTAGGATTTTTTGTTTTTCTCTAATACTAAAATATTCTCAATTCTATTTTTTGGAGACAATAATTAAATTACCATCCCATTCAGGGATAAAAAGATCTCCTTGATGATACTCCATATACAATGATATGAAAGTAACTAAAATATAAACTTGATATTTCCAAGATAGATAGAATAATAAAAAGGAGAAATTAGATTAAATGATTAATGAACTTGAAATTAATAATTTCAAATCCATTAAATATGCATTAATCGAATGTAAACAGATTAATGTCTTTATTGGAGAACCTAATAGTGGAAAATCTAATTTTCTAGAAGTGCTAGGCTTTTTAAGTTGTTTAGGTCACTTTACTGATTTAAGAAGTTATATACGTCTTAACAAGACGATTAATTTATATTATGATGAATTGTTAGATAATGAAATTTCAATCCGATTAAATGATGTCTCATTTGGAATGAAATATGAATATGACAGTTATGTCGTCAAAGAAAAAGAAGGTAATATGACACTAAAGTTCAATCATGAGGGAGATTATTCTGGAGGATCTTCAGGAGTCAAGACAGTAATTGATATTTTAAAGGCTATAAAATCCTTTAAATATAAAGAAATGCCATTTTTTAGAGGGCAGAACCCCGGATTTTTAGAACCACCACATGGAGAAAACCTCTTTTCAGTTGTTTATTCGAACAAAGAGTATCGAGAAGTTATGAAAAACTTCATTAGAGATTTTGGCTTCAATTTAGTTTTTAGACCCCAAGAAAGAACTTTTGAATATCAAAAACAAGTTGAAGACATCATAATCTCTTATCCGTATATTCTAGCCCCTGATACAGTGAAAACAATTATTTTTTACCTCTTTGCAATTATGTCAAATAAAAACACATCTTTAGTATTCGAAGAACCTGAGGCTCATGCATTTCCCTATTATACAAAGTTCATTGGTGAAAAAATCGCATTTGATAAGGTAAATCAGTATTTTATTGCTACCCACAACCCATATTTTCTCTCATCAATCCTTGAAAAAACTCCGAAAAAGAATTTAAATATCTTTATAACCTATTTTGAGGATTATCAAACAAAATTTAAGTTATTAAAGGAAAAACAAATACGAGAAATACTAGACTATGAAACTGATCTATTTTTCAACATTAAAACGCTTTATGAGGAATAAGACTTGATATTTGTCGAATGCAATCTAGACACATACCTTGTCAAGTCTTTAGGTTTCTCTAGAAAAAAAATAAATCACCAGGTCGGGAAAGGAAACGTAGTACGATCATTACGTAGATTTCCCGGAAATAAAGGAATTATTGACGAAGATCCAGGTAGAAATCAACCAGATGACCTGAAAAATTATGTTGAAATTATTACAAAAGGAAACATAAAGTTACTAAAACGGAAAAATCTTGAAACAACAAAATTAGTAATAATATCAGATTACTTGGAAGATTTGATCGTGAAAAGAGCACAGCAAAATCAAATCAACTTGAAAGAATACGGTTTGAAACCAGATCCCATTTATCTTCATGACATTCCACATCTTGAAAAAAAAACAAATTTTCAGAAGTTATTAAATAGATTAATCGAAATTGATGAAGAAATAAAAATATTAAAATCCTGGTTGTCAAATGGCTAGTAATTTGTCGCCAAATATGGATGGATAGGGCTGGTTTTTACGTCAATAGGATTTTCTTTTCATTGTAAATAATTCAATTTTCGTAGTTCGCTCTCAAAGAACGGTTCCTCGTGCATTAATCTCTTAAAAAATTCGAATTAATCCTTTTCAACACTTTAGAACCCAAAAATGGAGAGAAATTATGTCGTCAAATCACGGTTCGCGCTCTCTTTTTTGACGTTTTAGCGGTTGTTTGGCGACTTTGGATTAAAAAATATTGAATAATCCTATAAACCAAAAATTGTACGTGTTGTCCACCAAAGGGCAAGGATTGTGAGTATAGAAGCCCCACACGCTCCAGAGAACCAGATCAACTGCCGTACTGGGTCCTCAAAATAGCCACCAGGTTGGGACACAAAGTCTTTCTGAGATAATCCTGAGTCTTTGGGTGGTTTGGGAAAATATCCAGCCCCATATCCAAACTGGAACTGCAATAAGGACAATCAAGACACTGTATCTTCTCGCATTCTCAGAGTCTCATCATAATTAAATTATAAGATGTTACCAACAAGAAAATTCAGTATAACAAAAATGGAAATCAGCCAGAAAACCAAAAAGATGATTCCACCCCACAAAACGGCTGATTTTGCCCAGTCGGCGTCTATGTACTCTGATTTCCCCGTCCTTTTAAAATTTCTAAATTCGGGGTAAGTCCATTTATAAGAGCTGAGAGCAGATCCAAACCCCGCTAAAACTGCCATTATCGCGATAAACACCAAAAGAACAAGTTGGTCATCCTCAATTGCAGAAGAAATCATCAATAACAATCCAAAACCTGTTGAAAGAAAAAAAGCTGGTAGACCATAGATGAGTAAGTAGAAAAACATCAAGATCCATTTGTTCATTTCTATTTCTTGATTCATGTTCCTTCAACCAATCCTTTGTAGAGAGCAGAAATATCTTGTATGAATTTCAATCCTATACTAACTAAAAAAATTCCTTTTTCCAGTTTTGAAGAAATTATTTGATTAGGATCTTGAGTATTGAGTCGTTTCTGAGTATATAGAAAATTCAAAGGTACTTAAAGACCTGAATTATTAAAAGAAAAACCAGAAAAAACGATAAAGGACCAATTGATAGCCCTCCAAGTATAGATGCGAATCGAGCATTTCGTGGGTTTAGATATTCTGAGCTTTTTTCTTTTTTATAATGTTGAAGTTCAGGGTAAAACAACTTGTACGATGCCAAAAGAGCTAAAAAACTTCCAGGAAACCCAATAATTGCCGTAAAGCTCCAATTTACAACTTCATCATATGGTGCTAAGATGTAAAGAAAAATGAATGTACTGGCAATTGCTAATGAGAATAACGGAAGAATAAATGTAAGTATTCGTAATAAATTTAAAACCCAGAAGTCCAAATCTGCTTCTTCATTTTTAGCCATTATAATTACACCTTTTTAATCAAACCATAAAGTGGTAATTCCTTGTCCAATTTGCATTACAATGCTAAACAAGTATAATTCTTTCTCCAATTTTACACTGAAGACTCATGTTGTTAAAGTCTCACTGCATTGATTATGTCTTGCTATTAATG
>JAEOTI010000024.1 GCA_016839955.1 Candidatus Hodarchaeota archaeon
AGGAATAAAAACGTACTAGTTCCTCCTGAAAAATTACATTTAGGAATGTAAATTGGTTGATTTTCCAATGAAGATTATAAAAACCACTACTTCACAAATCACTTTTCTTTCGGATGTTACCAAGAATATTATTCATGAACAAGATTATATCATCCTTTTTGATCAAAAAAAATCAACTAATAAACATTTATTAGCACAAGTTAGCAGATTGTCCCAAGAAAAAGAGAATGAGATGAAAGGGAATGCAATTATTCTTGGTGAGTTTGAAATGGATGAATTTCACATATATCCATGTCGAATTCCTGTTTCAATGGATTCAGAGATATCTATTCCTCCAAAAGGATTGGTTTCAAAGATCATATCTTATGATGGAGAAGAGGGAATATATTTAGGAGATATCATTACTTCTCCTCTTACAACTGACCCCTTCTTAATATCACCTCAATTTTTGGAACGACATGTCCTTTGTGTAGCCAGCACTGGCGCTGGAAAATCATATAGTATAGGGGTCTTATTAGAAGAAATTCTTCTAAAATTCAAAAACGCTTCAGTTCTTCTGTTTGACGTGCATAATGAGTATTGGGGATTAGGTTTAGAAAACACAGGAAAAGAAACTAAGAACCTTGATCGACCAGGATACACCCCTCAAGGGTTCACTGAACAATTAATGGTCTTTGAAAAGGACTCAATTGGATTAGGCATCCATTTTGATCTACCTAAGATACGAAGATTATTGGAAATTTCATCAGCTCAAGAAAATGCCCTCACAAATTTGATACAGGAGCCCGAAACACTAGATGATATTTTAAATAGAATTAAAGAAGCAGATATACATACAGGAACTCGTGAAAATTTAATTTCCAAAATTAACACTCTTCAAAAACAATCAGTGTTTACTAAAGATTTAGATATTTCCTCTCTTATACAACCAAATCAAGTTTCAATCATTCGATTAGATCAATATACTGATGAAAAAAAACGTCATACTCTTGTCAATGAGCTTCTTACAGAAATTTTTATGAAGAAAGTCCATTCTGGAATACCAAATGAACAAGAAATTCTCATTATTCTCGAAGAAGCCCATAGATTTGCTCAAAGAAGTGACATACTAGCTAGAATTGCACGCGAAGGTAGAAAGTTTGGGATTTACGAAATATTAATTTCTCAAAGACCAGGAGACCTACCAGATAATATAGTTGCGAATATGAATACCTTAGTTGCACTTCGCATTAAATCTGAAAAAGACTTAACAAAAATCCGTTTAATGGAAGGTATAAATTCAGATACGGTCTCTGTTCTCCCTCATCTCACAAAGGGGGAAGCTCTAATCGTGGGCCTTCAGGATGGTCTCTCGAGTCCTATTAAAATACAAATCCGGCCACGATTAACAAAACATGTAGATCCTCAAGAGGATGCCATGCCTAATTCAATTCCTCGATTCAAATCTTCTCATCCTCACGAAGAGACACAATTATCGATCAATAACATTCCCGAGGACGATGATCACTTAGATTTAGGTAAATCCCCTTCACAGATTTCAATGAAACCTATTGATTACAAGGATTTGGTAAATCTTCTTTATTGCGAGCATATTATGATTACACATAAGCTCACAGGTATTTGTTTGTACAAATTTGGTACTACCATGCTGAAAGTTGATCCCCAATTAGTCTCAGGGTTCTTAACAGCAATTTCAAGTCTATTCACAGAATTGAAGGATGAAGAAATTAAAGATCGCACAATAATAAGAGACTTTTCAGAGGAAATTGGTGATCGGACATTTGAAATTATAACCATAGAAGGGAACTACTCTGTAACCTCCTTAATACTAGAACGTCCGCCAAAATTCAGAAAGCGATTAAGAAAACGAGCGCGGGAATTTGTGTATGCATTTGAGAAGAAATTCAACAAGCACCTTACTCACTTTATTGGAGAACTTGATCCGTTTGATGTAGTCATAGAGGATCTCGACCAATTTCTAGGTTTATCACTATTAGGCCCGCTCAAACTTAAGGTAGATAATGAAGATGAAGTGAAAGACAACCAGCTCATCCAAGTTATTCAAGAACAGAGCAATCAACTAGCAAGTTCTGAAGGATTGTTTATAAAAGAGATCGTTAATCACGGTTTTTTCAGTTCCAAATTCAAGTATATAGAAATTTTTGAAAATCTTCTAAACTTATTTACAGCGAAGATTTTAGTTCCACAAGATCCAAATCGTAGATTACCAATTTTGGATGGAGAGGATGTTTCTGATGAGAATGATATTATTAGAGAAAGCAAAAAAGCTTTCTCGCAACCCCTCCAGGGTGACGAATTTCATATTGAATCTCTTTCTAATCAGCAGGATGAAACATCTTCTGAATGGGTAACAAACATCGTTTCAGAAATATATGAGAATAATCTACCAGACCAGCTCAAAGAAGATATATTAATTCGAGATTTGATATTCGAGTCAAATATTAAATTAAAAGACAATACACCTAATACTAGTATTTATTCGAAACCAGAATTGGTTAAAAGCTTAAATTTATTGTCAAAGGCTGGTTTCAGAATAAATAAAAAAACTAGTAATCCTTTGAAGTGAC
>JAEOTI010000336.1 GCA_016839955.1 Candidatus Hodarchaeota archaeon
AAAATAAGATTAATGTAAATATATAAGCCGGTTTTCAAAAAAAAGACCAATCATCCTCCAAAATAAAAGATGATCATGTTTTCTTACTGAAAATTGAATCTAATTCTAATAAAAAAAATAGATAATATTAGAAGGTACTACTTCAAAATTAGAAGAGACTCTTAACAGATTAATAAAATGGTCGAAAAAATTGAAAATTGCCCTCTTTGCTGACACGTGGCTACCAAATACCAACGGTGTAGTATACTCCATAATAAACGAGGTGAGGGCACTTGAAGAACACGAATTCACCTTATTTGTGCCAAAAGAACACGATGACGTCTATATGGATGGTCATCCTGACATTAGAGCAATTGAATTTCCAAGTATTGCTTTCCCTGGATATCCTGGATATAATATTGGGTTGCCAAGCGGTAGGTTTCGAAAAACAATAAGTAAAGAGCGATTTGATCTAATCCATTCCCATACACCATTTTCAATGTGGATTATGGCGAAAATCCTAGCAAGAGTCCAAAACCTTCCTTTTATTCAAACATTTCACACATGGCTTAGTGAATATGCTGGTCATTTTTTTCGAGGGTTTGCAGAAGCACAGGTCCGTTGGTTTGGTCAATCACTCTCATGGTGGGTTACAAGACGAGCACATAATGGTGCTGATGCTTCGATAACTCCCTCTAATGTATTAAAAGTTGAGTTAAAACAGCACGGTGTGGTAGAGCCAATTTACTCAATTCCAAGCGCTATTTCCCCTGTTTTTTTCAAAAGACAATTTTCAAATTTACAACGAGACGAGGTCAGAATTCAATTCAGGAATCGCTTTAATCTTCCCGCTGACTCAACCATTCTAATGTATGTAGGACGAGTATCGTTTGAAAAAAGACTTGAGATACTTTTAGAGACAATAAAACGTTTAATACGTATTAATAAGAAGTTATATCTTGTTATCGTTGGAGATGGACCCCAGCTCCAGTCATATAGAGATTTAGCAAAGAAGATAGGAGTAACAGAGAATACATTATTTACAGGATTTATTCATCATTATTCATTACCAAGAGTGTATAGCGCTGCAGATTACTTTCTAGCTCCAAGCGATACAGAAACTCAAGGATTAACAATTATCGAAGCAATGAGCCAAAAAATTCCAGTTATTTCAGTTAAAGCCGGTGGAGTTCAAGATTATCTAATTCATGGAAAAAATGGTCTTCTTATTCCTCCCCGAAGTGTGGATTCTTTTGAACAAACACTTCTTACATTATTCAACGACTTAGACTTAAGAGATAAACTTGTTTCCGAAGGGTATAAGACATCTCTTGATTATACCACGTCTGGTTTTGGAAAAAGGTTAAATTTTGTATTTGAAAAGGCAATTGAAGTTCATCAGAAGAAGAAAGGTTAAAGAAAAGAGAAACTAAATATAAATTTGAGTCGATAGAAAGAACTCCCGAATTCACGAATTCCGATTATTTGGAGATTTTTTTCAAAGGAGATCATTTAATGATTCCAAAACCTAAGACAAGTGAATATGACGACTTTCAGAAGCGAATCTTAGGTGAACTCCATGGAATTCTTATGCGTGGAGAGGTTTTACGGAAAGGAGAGCACCAAGCTTCAGAAGTATGGGATTTAGTTCAATCTCACGACCGTTTCCAATTACACTATGGTCAATATAGACCGGAATTGATTAAAAAATTTGGAAAAGTCACAAACTCCCAATTTTTTGCTGCTACAATGGGAGACAAACTTAATTTTGGAGACCCTATTAATATCTTTAGGGATTGTTTTGAAACACTGGATAAATATCACGAATTTTTAACTGCTCAAGGCATTCAATATGAATGGGTTGATCCACCAGACCTTCATTCAGGGATTCTCTTAGGGGCTCATTATTTACTTGCGCCGGAATTAATCCAATTGGGTAAGTTAATTTCATCTGAAATATCAGGAATTCTAATATATGCCAAATCTCTTGTTGTAGAATTTTTACGTCGAATGATTGATGGTGATCGTGAAATTATTCAAGAATTACGACGGTTAGGCATTGTAAATCGTTGGTTCTACCTTCGAAAAGAACCACTCTATCTTCAAAATCCGTTAGAATCCCTAGCTCAGTCCTTGTTTTCTCGAAAAATTTCTGAAAAGATAATTTTGTCCTCAAGAGTTGCAAATCTACTCTCTATTGGCTTTCGAGCAGAGCTTCCTTTAGATGAACTCATCAATAAAGGAACATTGATGCAAAAGCATGGTGAAGAAGAACTATTTGCCCGCTTTGTAGCAGAAAAGCTTTATGGGTTTCTGAAAGAACGAGTTCTTAAAACAGTTATTGAAAAGGGAATTGACCGAGGTTTTTTGAACCTGAGTGGTTTCCCAGACTTAGGAGAAATTGCTCTGAGTATTCATGAGTATTCCCAGACTGAAGGAGTGGATTGGGCGTCTATTCAAGATCTTATCACATCATCTGCAGTATCTGCATTGAAAAGGTCATCCAAACCATCAATTAAACGAAGTATGCATTCCCTAGGATCAATTAAGTTTGGAGAAACTTATGATCCACAAGAAAATGTATTAGATGTTCCAAATTTAATCGAAATGTTACGTATTTTCTATGACACAGCGAGGGATGTTCTAGAAGAAAGACGAGAGAAATTTTTAACTTCTGCATCTTTAGGAGCTCAAGATGTCCGTTCTGATTTTCGCCAACAAATAGGTGATTTCCAAGGACGGATTGAATTAGTATCTAAATCGTATATTCACCTTATTCAGCGTTTAACAACTGATTTCTCGTCCGATGAAGAGAAAATTTTTATCGCAAAAGCATCTGCTTTCCTTGCTGCTGAAACAATTCCTCAAGTTGAAGGGTCTACAAGAGAGCAGTTAACCAGGACTATCTATAGTTATCTATCTCAAGAGATTGAGGATTGTCGAAAAATAGTTGGAGAAATAGACCTACAAGTTTTCTTATTAGAAGAAATAGCTTTATTAATTTATGTAATTCGCCTTGGTCGTATTTCTGGTATTTTTACTCGAGAATGGAAGATAAATTCGCCCCCCTATTTAGCTGGAAAAGCTGCTTTCACAGCTTCAAGAATCCTTCGAGAATGGTTGATACTACCAAGAGAAATCATTGCAAAAAATGTTGCTAAATCGGAAATAAATAAGATAATGGCGGCCTGTGGTCGAAACGATATTCGAAATTTCTATTTTTTTGTATTCCTACCGATTATTAAACCTTCTAATTTTGAAGATGGTTTTCTCAAACTCTCAAAATTATTTCCAAACCCAATTTTACCAGAGAAGAAGACACTTTTTGTAGATGGAAGTATTATTTTCAACTTAATAGAAGATCAGACTTTGATAGGATTAAGCGAGGGTATATGAAAGCTACAAATTCCAATAACATTAACTTAATAGGTGATTACCTGAGTAAAGCTTTAGATATAGATTATTCTCTTATTATTCCTGCCTGGAAGGGGTTTTTAATCTCTTGTTTGCTCCCCCAAAGTGGAAAGGCCGTATTTTGGTTACATGCGAAAACTATTGATGGTTTATTTTCAAAATATGGTATTATTGAACCTTTAGCACTCCAAACAGCCCAATTTGTCCTATCATATGTTCCGGGTGGACGGTTCTTTGGAGAAACAGTAAGACAAAAACTCGATGATCCTCCTCCGGATAATCAAACATTTATCCCTCAAATTCACATTCTGGAATATGGGAGTTTTGAAATTTCTAGAGATGGTCAAATCGGCGCAATTTTTGATCTTCTAACTAGCGGTCATCAAGCAATCATAAGTGGACTCAG
>JAEOTI010000337.1 GCA_016839955.1 Candidatus Hodarchaeota archaeon
ATCAGTCCACTATGAACCCATAATTCAATATATGATTGAAAAATCGTTAGAGTCACGTCTTGAATTACAATGTCGATTAGAGCTCATTACGACGAATTTTCTTGACTTATGTGAAGAAATAAATGTTCATCTTGAATTTGGATTGCAGACTACCAATCAACTGGAAAATTTAGCAATAAACCGCAAAAATAACTGGAAAAAGATAGATCTAGCCCTACATGAAATGCAGACGAGAAAAATCTCGTATGAAGTTCATCTAATTTCTGGACTACCCTTTCAAACAAGAAAAAGTCTTATTAAGAGTATTAATTATCTTGTAAACCTCCAAGTTCCTCAGATTTGTTTATTTCCTCTAGTGCTACTTAGAGGGAGTACCTTATTTGAAAAACAAGGCCAATTAGAACTGATTTCGATTCAAAACTTTCCTCATCATGTCATCACACATCCCACTTTTGAGATTAGGGACTGGATCTGGGCGTCAAGACTATCTGGTTATATTAAAAATTCCTACAATTGTTCAGTAGATAAACCGAAAATAGATGATTTTTGGAGAGAGTTTGAATTCACAACTTGCCTTGATAGTAACAATTGCTCTGAAAAAGGTTCAGAAAACAATTTTGAAACATTTCTACTAGATCGAGAGAAGACTTATGGTAGTTGATGAAAGGTTCTTTAAAGATCATCGTCCAGTGACAGGCTATTTTAAATGGAAGGTACAGGGTAAGAAAGGCTACGACTCCTTTTACCGCCAATTTTTTTCTGAGTCTCAGTAATACATTTATTGAGATAGTGATAAATTTAACCAAAGGATTGGGAAACATAGACTAAACACACGGAAGGAGTTTATGTTGACAAAAGACCAGCAGATCACACAATTGATGGATCTAGTAAAAGAGAAAGCAGAAATTGTTAGTGATCCCATTTTACTCCCCTCATTACGATTGGAAAAATTCTTTAAGAAATATCAAAGAAATAAAGAGGATAAATATAGTGCAGGACTCTATTCTGGACTGTTATTTGAGTACTATGCTACCTCACTTCTACTCCAAGCTATCCAAGAACTTCAATCGGTTAAATGGTTCATACCAGCCCGAATACACAGGAAAAGGTATAGACAAAGGCCACGTAAGAATCGCTTAACTTACAGTCATCAGGGAGAAATTGTCCTGCAGTACGGAAATGTCCCTGCTGCGGAATTCGATGGGATTCTTAGAATCGGGAAGAAAACGACCATTGTTGAAATTAAGTGTAATGTTTATGGAGGGATTAAAACGGTTCAAAAATTCATGTCACGTCTAGACATGTTTAAAGCAGCCTATAAGGGAAATATACACCTCCTTTTGATACTCCCTATCGAACGCTTTCCTTTTGAAGGGGAGGAGGTACTTAATCACCACCCTAAAATCCATATTCTTGAGTTACCTCACTTTCAAAAGTTTAGATCGAAATTCGAGAATAAACAATTGTCTATTGATAAAAAGAAGTTCAAACAATTTGCAGCAAAGCTGAAATCACCACATGAGGTCTTCCCGCAGAAAATTAAATTTAGACATTATCAAGACCAGCTTTTAAAGGCATTTAACCAATTTTCCCAGGAAAAAAGCTCTTGCCAAGAATTTTTTGAGAATAACAAGGCAAAAATTGACCTAATAGGGAAAATCCCCAATGGGAAAATTTCACCTGATTGTGATATCGAATCGTTTGATTCCCCTATGCAACGAATTAAGCAATATCTTAGCTCAGGAGTCGATTGTGTTCTCTTCATGAAATTTCGTGAACCATTTGTCGTGCCTGAAGTCGTTAGTTGCGTAAATGAAATGAGAAAAGGCTTCCTTCGACAATATCGGAGAATGACCTTTCTTCCACAATATAACAGTTTTTCCGATGGAAAACTAAAAGTTACTAAAGGAACTTTAGCATATAGAATGGCGAATCAGGTAAAATTAATACCAAATGTACGAATCCTGAATATTGACGATCTCCAGAAGCTAATCTCCGCGGGAAATCGATTGACGGATTATTGGACTCAACATTCTTATCTTAGAAAAATTCAAAAAGAACTCGAGAAAGATAGTTAATCAAAAATTACCATTTCTCTGTCTTGCTTTGCTGATTTCCTTCTGAATTTCTTGGATGTCTACTTGTGCTATAGAAAATAGTATAGGTTTACTAAAAAATGGAGCTAGTTGATTTTTTTTCTTTTTTTATTTATCACTGTCAAAGCTAACAACCACGGAATTATAGGAAAAGAAATTACTTGACTATCATTTTTGATTTTTGTCTTAAGGAGAACTCCTTCTGATCTCCAGTATCCACCATATTCTTTCGTTATTGATCCAGCGATTAAAAATTCAGAAGATTCTGTTTCAATAACTGATTTTGCTTCATTAGAATATTCTGTTCCATATGTCAGATTCCATTCTTGAATACCATTACTATCAGTTTTTAGTAAGATCAGATCACTCGACGAGAAAGAATCTTCAATGCTTCCTACGATGGCGTATCCACCGTCTTTTGTCTGTATAACTGAAGATGCTCCTTCGCTTCCTTCATTTCCATAAGTTCGACTCCATTCTTTATCACCAAAAGAATCGATTTTTATTAACCACATATCAAAAGAACCAGTCTTTCCTGTAGTTCCTGCAATTACAAATCCACCATCAATTGATGAAATAATCCTTTTCCCATAATCCGCACCGTTTCCCCCGTAGGTTTTATCCCATAGAATAGTACCAGTTTCATCAATTTTTATTATCCAAATATTTGAATCATCTTGAGAATTAGTCATTCCCACAATGATAAAAGAATTACCAGATGCTTGAATAATTGAATATCCTCGCTCGGTTCCCGAACCTGAAAGTCCGTAGGTGTGATCCCATAACAAATCCCCATCCTTATCAATCTTTACCAGCCAGACATCTTGACTTCCCGAACCATAAGTATTTGTTTCTCCTACTAAAAGAAAGCTACCATTGGATAAACTAATCATATCGTACAAAAATTCTCGTTGATTTCCACCAAAAGTCTTACTCCATTGTGTCTTTCCAGTTTTATCTACTTTTATTATCCACATATCTTCTTCTGGTTCAGTAGAAGAGACTGTAAATCCTCCTAATAAATAACCTTCATCGCTTAGTTCTATTAATACCTTACCAGCATCATACTCATCGTTCCCAAATGTTTTTTCCCATTGTAGGGTTCCAGTCGAATCAACCTTTATCAACCACACATCATTATCACCTTCAAGTGTACCAGTGGTTTTTCCAATTAAGGCGTAACCGTCGTCTGATGTTTTGACAAAATTTTCTATTGTGTCTGCACCTTCTCCTCCATACGTTTGAATCCAATCGATTTTTTGTGGATCACTACCTTGTACACTTATATAAGCATTATAGAAGAATAAAATAAAGATAAGAAAAAATACAATGATAATTTGTTTCTTTGCTTTCAAAACAATCACGCCCATCATATTGAATCTTTTCAAATAAAACAGCAAATAAAACTTTCAAGCGTACGGAGGAAGTCCACACTGTTTAATGATAAACAAGTTTTCCACGGCTTACGATCTAATTGAACCCATGGTACACACCATCTTTGTGATCTATGGCAATCATCCAAATTCGATCGGAGTGAATTAATGATTATGATATATATTCTGATATCAATACTATCTTTATATCACCCTTTTACGACACCATTTCGTGGATGAAAATAATAAAGAATTTAGTTCTTAATCATAAGGGATTTTCTGATCCTTTTAGGCAAAATCGTTACGATCAGGGTTAACTAGTATATACTTTTGTAATCTAAACCAGCCTTTTACGACATATTCTTGATGATTGTAGAACGAGATACGATATCTAATTTTTCACACAATAGTCTTAAGGGGAAGGAACTTCCGAAGGTGCTCGAAAGTAAATCTATTTTGTTTAAGGGACAGATACCCAAGTAGTGGCTGCCAATGTTTCAAAATTTGGATCTTTGTCAAGTCTTAATCACAGAAGTCAAGAGAGTTATAATATCTCTTTTATTCTGGTTTCGCTTGGTTGAAGTGATCCGAGCATGGGGGTGAGCAGTAACTATCAGTAAACGGCTGTACCATCCACGTACCAGTGAGGGGGTAGTATATGCTTTTGTAAACTTAAGATTATACTTCTCGATCAATTGTGTAGCGTCAAAGGCGATTCTACCAAAAGAGACGACAATTTGGGGATTAACCAAATTAATAAACTTCTTTAACCAGTAATTGCAGGTTTTTAGCTGTTGTCTGGATACGTTGTATTTCCCTTTTTTCTTCATGGGAAGACATAGTACCGCGTTTGTTACCAGAATAGGAACAGCTACTACTTCTTTGATGTTTTTAATATATTGACCTGTTAAATCTTCAGAATCTTCAATCGTTATTCTTGGTTTTTCAAGCACAGTATCATCTTTATTTGGAGCCTCCATAATAACGAGGATATTTGCACACGGATCACCCTCTTGATGGAACAGAGGGTAACCTTCTGGTATATCATTAAGACACTTATTGGTCTTACAAAAGAAACATGGATCTTTGTTTTCTACCCATGTGGAGAGAATTCTATCTTGTAGATCATAAATATCCATTTTTCTTCATCTACTAATGAGATCAAGCGTCAGTTCTTGGCTTATCACGATACCTTCGTCACTTGAGATTCGATTTTTTTTCTCTGGTACTAGTTCAGTCAGTTCTTTGTGAAGGCGCTCTTAAAATTCTGGGATTAAAGTTGATCCACCTGAAAGTATAATATTATTAAAAAGTTCCTTACGAATAGATAGATCGTACTGATGAATGACATTATAAATTAGCTCATCAAAAGGCTCAAACTTCCTTCCAAGATAACTTCGTAACTTCATAAGTCCGTTAGAATACCCCGATTTGGAATGGGACATTTTTTTCGTTCTCCCATTTATCCCATTCAAACCACAGACATCTGAGCAATTTCAAGTGAGGGTCGGTGTCTGCGTATCGAGTACATGTCTTGAACCGGAATAAATGCTCCTCAAACATCTTTTGATGTCAAAGAAGTCAATGATTCCCTCCAACACGATTTAATCTGTTTTTCTGAGATATTCATTTGAAGAAAGTAACCGTGGGAGAAATTGAAACTAAAAATGCTAGTTAATTCATGCTAGAGGTTTATTAAGGTTGATGTGATTAGATTGATAGTTTGAGTTTGACAAGTCAGAATAGAAATTACAAGAAATTGGTTCTGAAAGATGATTAAGCATGGAACGCATTTTACTTATTGGAGCGGGCTTCTCAGCTAATTCGGGAGTTCCTACAACATTAGATCTCGCAATAGAATATAAAAATTATGTTAAGGAATCATCAAAAATATCAAATAAAGCAAAGGTTTTATTGAGTGAATTAGATGCTTTATATCCAGAATACAAAGATATAGAATGGTTTATAGCAGTAATAGAATTTATAATCAGTACATCAAACTCTGGGAACCCCATTTCATGGATATTGGATGATAAAAATCCATTTTTGACTCTACAAAGAGCGTGATTTTATTTGTTGAATTGTCGAATAACTGGAGAGAGAAGTAGATCATTGCGTCCTTAAACAATCCACTCGTAGAGTAAACAGTCTCCATTAAGGAATCTTCTGCCCCAAAGTGGAAATCTCTTTGAATTTCACGGTGATAATCAATCGCAAGAGTTGAAGCAGGGCTTATTATGAGAGTGAGGGTGAGGAATGTTGTGTGAACAAGAAATAGAAATCGTTGCTTATATGGTTTCATTTAACCAACTATCAAAAACTAGTATAAGTGGGGGGAGGGAGGGGGACTCGCCGTTTCAGAAAAAATTTTTCTTGTGTTCGACAAATCCCCAGGGCATTCATGATTTTTGTGAGAGGATAATCCTCATGAAATGATATGTGATAGCGGTTTTTATACTTATAAGTTTTTAATTGACCCTTTTACTTTTTCACGATTCATCAAGTTTTCTTCTACTTTTCCAATTGCAGTAATTAAACCCATAGGGATACCTTTATATGAAGTTAGTTTCTCATTCACATCATAATGGATCAAACCCAGACCAAGTTTTGGGAATAATACATCAACAAGTTTTTTTGATTGAGGGATTAATTTTTCGGGATTATTATCATATACTCTAACTGCTTTATTGTGATTATTAAAGTATGGAAAACTTCTGGGGACTTCCTTGCCAAAATGGATGAGAAAGAGTACAAAAAAAATCTCTACATTCTGTAACGCTGGTTCTAATTGCATTCGTTTTATTTTACTAACTGTGGCCCGACATTGAAGAAAAGGAATTCTCGAATCATTTGAGATTGTTTCAAATCTAGGATTAAACCATTTCCCCTTCCAGTGGTAATCAGCACTATCCCATGTGTAATAACATTTCCCCTCAAATGCACAACGGAATTTGTCTTCAGTCTTTGTAGATTGATGTTCAATAACCGCAAAGTCAATGCGTTTTGTGTTTTTTTGTGTAGCATGAAATCTGGAATATTCCACAACTGTAAACAAATTTGGATATTTTGATTGAAAATATAAATCCATTTGGTATCCAATTTGTCCAAAAAGGTTCTTCTCTACCTTAGTATTAGCCATAAGGTAGGCAAAATATTTTGTATCTATTTTCTTTAAGGATTTTATGAAAAAGCGCAGAAAGGAATTTGATTTGGATTCCATCACTTACAACCTTCCTTTTTACATTATCTTACTAAAGAAATAACTAATTTCAGTTATATTTTTTCCTTCGATTTCCTAATTGAGAATTTATAGTCCATATTTCTTTTAACTAATTTCTCCTTCTCTCTGAAGAAAATATTGTATAAATCAAAGTAACAAGAATGACTAAGGTTAGGGTGAATCCAGGTATAGCCTGTTTGGTGTTTTTTACAATAAATTCTGTATCTGATTCATCGATAGTTAATAAAAATCCATCTGATACAATCACTCGGATCTTATAGAAATTACCATTCTTTAAATTGGAAGTATCCCACTCATAATAGGGAGTGGTTATATTCTCTTCTATAATCTCCCATGAGTTACTGTCCCAATAAAATAAATTTACACTCAGAAAGTCTCCATCGGAATCATTTGCTTCCCAACGAATTGTCACCAGACCGGATAACTCTTCCCCACCATTTGGATAAAGAAGCTTTACGTAAGGCGCATCGGGAATATTTTTTACAAATACTATCACTGTATCAATGACTTGATTGTGATATTTGTCTACGACAATTATCGTATAATTATAGCATCCTGGTTGGAGACTGTCCAGATTTACTATTATAGACCCTCCTGATACCCACGTGTCTTCTTGTATAATAGAATCATTGACAAATATTTGAAATGTATGGGGATGTTCATCGCTTACTACCCATTGAATGTTTCGTCCAGTTTCCCTTTCATCAAGTTCAATATCGATTGGACTGTTGATGAGCGTTTTCACTAACTCAGCAGGAGGTAATAAATTGGATTCCAATAAAGTAGTATTGGTGTTCCATGTTTTTGATTCCAAGAATACACACAGGCTATCATTCACCAAATTTGTGAAACTCATGAATGTATAAATCAAGCAGAGTGTAGAGATATTTTCTATACTTGGATGTTCCAATAAATCTTCCAATGACAAAGGAGACATCTAATGGAAGATTAGGTCATTCTTGAAATCTAATGACGAGTTAACTTCTTAGACAATGACCTAAAGAATATATCTGACTTAATTTCTTTGGTCTAACCTATTGCTCCTAGATAAAATTCTGTAAAACCTTAAAAGGAGTCAGGTTCTTTATAACGAGTCAAATCTAAGAGAAAGTGAATTTTATTCTCAATTATTTGGCAAAATAACAGGTTTGAAAAATTCATTGATTAAAGAGTAGAAATAAGATGGTTTGTAATTGTAATCCCTATACTCCAAGTGTGGGAGTCTTGAATAATCTTGCTTTGGGATCAAGACCTTCTGGTGGTAATTGGAGGTTTGAGAATTCGGGTGTTATAATCCAAGGTGATAAATTCAAATATATACTTTCCTACAATAACGTACCAAAGAATGAAATAGGTATAGACCAAGATGCAACCGTAGTATGGGCTTTTTTTGCTAATAATAATTTCCTGCTAGTGAATGCGCAGAAAGATGGAAATTTCAATTTGTACATCTATGATTTGAGAGATCCAACAAATATAAACCTAAGTAAATCAGGAGATCTTTCTTTTTCTACAGTTCGTAGTGGAGCCAGTTTGCAATCTGATGTCTCCTCAGATGGTTTAGCATTGTTTACATTCATCTCTTATTCTGGAGGAACAGAAAAGCACACAATATTTCGAACTGATAATGGGAATGTTTTAACAGCCTTTCCAGGCACCCTATATGAATCATATACAATTCCCCGAAAAGCAGAGATAACTGCAAGTACCGCAAGAATTTATCTTGCTATGTCTCCAGAAAGAGAAGTTAGCAGTGATCTGTTACCTCGTGGAAAGCTCGAGATAATAAATACTCCAGTATTTGATGAGGTAGAACTTTCTAATTCCCAAAATCCTCAAGGATATTCGCTTGGGGTATTCACCCTAAAGAATAATGGTACTGATTGCTTATGTGTGATGGATATTGACCCTGATCCTCCTTTCTCTGTCCATTCAATAAGTGATATTAATAATAATTCGTTAAATTACCCTGTAACCTTGGATCCAGAAGACGAATTACTAGTAACAGTTATATTTTCTCCCCAACATCCAACTAGTGGTAGTCCTAACTTAACGGGTTTCCTAACCATTACCTGTAACCCCGCCAATACCTGTAATGTAACTATTGATTGTGAGGGTTCTGCAAGAGGAATCGCAAATCTACATATTGTGAATAACAATCAAACCTTTGAAGCTGTCCTTGGAGGACACCCCTCTCTTAGTACTGTTACCAGAACTTATGAGATTCAAAATATCGGATTTGCTGATTTTACAATCGAAAATATACACCAGAATAGTCCATTCAGATGTATTACGGTTCCTCCCCAACAAATAATAAGTGCAGAAGGGGATTCAATATCTGTTGATATTATATTTGAACCTGCCTCAAGTGTTGCTAATATTACTAAGCAGCTTACTATTGACCCAGCTCCCCCCGCAGGAGATGATGAATTGACTTGTATTGGATCGACTATTGATCCCCGTCTGCAAGTTGGGTTTAATATTACAGAAAATTTTGGAACAATTAAGCTTGAAGAACCTGGAGAACCGCAAGAAAGAACTAACCGATTGACGATCACCAATAATGGACAGGCTGATTTAGAAATTCTCTCAGTTCAATTTAATAATACAACCGCAACGGGAAGTGTCGGTTTTTTCTGGGTTACAGATAATTTTAATCCTCCAAGAACTCTTCAGTACAATGCATCAGGGATTTCACGCGATATTGTCTTTCGTCCTAGCTCCCCTACACATTTTACGACAGAAGTAATTATCGATTATCAATGGCACACGAGTCCTAATGTAACACCAGGGACAAAAACAATCAATTTAACAGGCAAAGCAATGCGTAAGATTGAATATCCTTGGTTAAGTAATAAATGGATCTGGGTTATGATAGCTGTTATCGTTCTTACCTTAGCTTTCATCATTGCAAATTCCTTTCAACGTGGATGGCAATTCCCGTGATACAACCCAAAAAAATAGAACAAATCAAAGTATTACTGTGTTTCTATCCCCTTATCTTGGATTCGTTCATGGAACCCCTGAATGAATAAATCGAGCAGAGTGTAGAGGCCCTGATAGAACGCCTCCACATCAGGAGTGTAGGTTTGCGTATAGTAGATCCGCTGCTGAGAGCTAAAATGGGAATAACTTAGTCCATCCAAGATTAACTTTCAACCATCTAGGTTTCAAATTGACCTCATATCGGGGGACAGGAAGCAAATCGAAAGAAGCAGGATTTGAAAGTCCGAATAGAAAAGCAGAGAAGCTAAAAACAATTCTGGAATGGGTGGAATATGGAATAATCCTTTATTTAGAATTAGTACATGAAATCAAAAGAGAGAATCATTCAATCCACCCACTAAATGAAAACAGAAATTCATTGTCTCAGGGAAACACTCCTTGTGGTGCCGCACCTTCTCCAGGTAATTACGCGATGTTATTCGAGGAAGATTGGGGACTACCTAATAAATCAATCCTTTAAAATGGGATTTCTTGAAATGCTTCCCAAAGAAAGCATTCTCCCCAAGACCTGCCTTATTGGTTGTTATTCGATCCAGTGACCTCTATTATCAATAAGATATTCAATTGCTTTCTTTAAGTCCTTAGAGTCCCACTTTCTTAAAACTTTGACAGTAATTGTATCATTTTTATCAATCGAATCACATAGAACATCATTAAGAACTAATAATATGTTCTCTTCATCAATGACAATGTTAACACTCTTTTCAATATCAATAATTTTTCCAGTTGTAGCATCTTTCGCTTTAACCTCGAATACTGATGTTTTTCTAATTACCTTACGAAAGGAAACACTTTGAGTTTTTATTGTAACATCAAAGGTTCTCCAACCTTCATCAAGCCATCCGTGTTTCGTTTGAGGATGACCTTGTTCATTGTTTTCCCACCATTGATTTTTTCTATAAGCGGTTTCTGGTAAAGATTCCCCTATTATTTCCGTGATTTTTTCAAAAGACAAAGTAACTTCATTTTCGTCTTGATTACTTAGAAACTCAGCAATTTTTGCATAGTCTTTTGCTGTTGGCATTTTTCTCACCTATATCTTTTTCTAAGGATTATTTTTGACATGTTTTGTATTTTTATCTTTCATTCTCAACTATAAATCAATATAAATAAATTTCCAATGAGCAAAATTAAAAAGTCTATACTTTCAAAATTATAATAGTTGAGGGGTCAAAGAGATGGCGAGAATTTTTATTTCTCATAGTAGACGAGACAAGGATATTATAGCGTTATTTGACAGAATATTTGCTGGTATTGAAGCTGCGAGAGTTTGCATGGAATTAGGGTTTAACATTAGAAGGGATATAAAATGAATTTCTGGGATTTTATAATTACTTTTTTAGCGGGAGCGGGTGTTGCATTGGTGCCAATAATTGTTGAAAGAGCATGGAGCCTAATTAATAGGATAAGATATAGGGATATAATAAAGACTTATACCATTTTGACACCTCTAATATTAGCAGAAAAGCTTAGTAGTAAACATTTTCTAAAACTCTCAGAAATAATTATTGAGTTAGCTCGTCTAGAGGCATGGGAGTCATTAGATTTCCTTTTCACTACTATTGTAAAGCATATGACTTCTACAGAGGAACCAAGATTATCTTATTACTTAGGTGAAGAATTAACGGAAAAATGGGTGAATAAATGGGTGAAAGACAGAGAAAAATATGCAGAATTCATTGAAAAGGCAAAGTTGGGGAATCCTTAGATACCTATATTTACCAAAATTTTTTCCAGTATACGTCAACGTAATGTGAACTTTTCTCACATTGAGAGTTTATAGGCAAAAAGGATCAATTAATGGACATAAAAAACCGATATCAACATGGTATTGTATTAGCTGGGTACCTTTTTTTTTAGGTATTCGTCAACATAAACTCATTAATTGCTGTTTTAACTTCTGACTCATACATTTGTCCAATTAATTTACTTGCAAAATCAGCTAAATAAATCGACATGTATTTATAGAATGCTTTAGTATCCCTTTCACTAATAGCACATAATTTTTCGTGAATAAAATATTTAGCAGTGTATTTTCTGTTATTATCTTGTAAATATTTTAAAAATCTTAACATTAATCGTTTTGCTCTTTCTTCTGCTAATGTTCGGGACTTAACGAATTTTGTCGGCTTTTCAACTTGCTGAGAGGTCATGAGAACTTCCCAAGATTTCTTTATTTAATCGATTAAAAAAACTGTCTATATTCAGACACTTTCAATCACATGGTAATGATCGACCTGTGAACTTTTCCCCTGTTAAGTTGGAAGACTTTATAAAAGGCAATATTTTGTATCCTCATAGAGGAAGTGAAACGAATGTCAAAACAAGAAGAGGCCCTCAAAGATTGGGAACAGACCAAACAGAGGGAAGAATATTGGCGAAAATTCTTTGAAAAAGTGAAATCTGGACAACCTGTGAAAAGTCAGTCAAATTGAATTGACTAAATTTAAATTTACTTCATTTTTAAAAAATGGATTAATTAAAAAGACTCCAAAGACTTTAATGTAATTAGAAAATTAAACTTGAAATGGAGGTAGAGAATTGATTAAAGGAAAATCTGGTGGTTTTGTTGGAGGATTAATACTTCTTTTCGTTGGAATAATCATTATATTAATATGGAATCAACTTTGGAGTGAGGTCCAGGGCACTCAATCAATTTTGGACGACATTACACTTTTTATTTTTCAATTAATGGCAGGATCAATAACCATCGGGGTAATAAAGATTCCAATTCTAGGGATATTTTTAGTGATTTCTTTAGCTGGAATTTTTGTGATATTAGGAGTAGGTGGTAGAAAATCTTAATTGTCAGTCCTTATTCCATTTTCACTCTTCTTTTGCGATTGAGGATCTCAAAATGTCGATTTCATTAATTCTAAGTGGAGAAAACAAGAAAATATTAGCAGGTTATATTTGGGTTTCATTTTCTCTTATTCTAGTTGTGATCCTGCATCTATTATATACTGAAGTAGCAGATTTAACTGAAATTTACAAATTTCTTACAGTCACCCTTTTCATATCATCCATTCTAAGTCTATTCTTCATAAGTATCAGCCCTGATAAATGGTTTGATTATTTTTTTAAACGAAAGAAGAGGATTTTCCATCTCTATGAAACAATCGAAGATTTACCTTTAGAGGAAATAATATACTCTCCTTTTCTCTCAAAGGAGAGAGGTCGATTC
>JAEOTI010000338.1 GCA_016839955.1 Candidatus Hodarchaeota archaeon
CCCTTGGAGATCACCAAAATGCTAGACCTGTATATGATCTAGATTCTACTCAATTGATAGATCTCGTTTCAAAAATGGTTGATGAAGGAACTGATTTAGAAGGAAATGAGATAGTAGGAGGAAAACCACAAATAAATGTTGGTTGTGCTGCAAATCCAAATTCAAATCCAAGAGAGCCAGAAATTTTAAAAGTTGGGAGAAAGGTAGAAATAGGAGCAGATTTCATTCAAACCCAAACTTCATTTGATATTGATGATGCTAAGGAGTTTCTAAAGGAATTAGAAAAATATAATACTCCTGTTTTACTTGGGTTATTTCCAATAAAAAGTTATGGAATTGCTGCCTATTTTGACGCAAACATTCCAGGTGTGTCAGTTCCTAAAGAATTTCTTAGAGCATTAAAGAAAGCAGAAAAGGATAATAAGGGGAATAAAAATGCTAAATATCTTGCGATAGATAAGGTTAATCTGGAGTTCTACAGACCGTTTATTAATGAAATTAAGAAAACTACTAAAGCTGCAGGAATACATTGTATGGCAGTACATTATGAAAGATTATTTGATCCACTCCTTAAAGATTTCTGAAATAAGAACATAAATTTAAAGAAAAATTTTTTCGAAATTTCAAATTAAGATTTTTTTAAATATTAAAAAAGAGAAGAGGGAATTAATAATGAAAAATTTAGATGAAAAGGATAAGAGAATCCTTGAAATGCTTCTTGCGGATTCTAGAAGACCATATCATGAAATAGCTGCAGATCCAAAGGTAAAATTATCTGAATCGACTGTAAGAAAACGTGTTATCAAACTGCAAGAAGAAGGGGTAATTGAAAAGTTTACTGTAAAGATTTGTCGCGAAGATGAGAGATGTATTATAGCATTCATTACACTTATTCCAAAAACCTTAGCTGAGACAAAAGAATTATTACGAGAAGCGCAAATTCTTCCGCAATGTGAGGAAGTTTACTTTCTTGCAGGAGAATGCGGGGTCTTAATAAAAGTAAATGTACCGGAAATTATAGAATTGGATGCTTTAATAGAATCTTTCCGTGGTCGTGCAGATGTAAAAAGTGTTGAGAGAGTATGTGTAGTTTTAAGACCAATAAAAACCCTTCAACAACAATCGGAAGTTCGAGTTTTATAACTATTGGTTAAATGCTTTTGTAAAAACCATCTTATCTCTGATAACTTGCCAAGTTCTCCAACCATTTTCAACCTTTTCTTTAGCTTCTTTAATAAAAGCAATATAACCAATCTCATGACATCTATTTAGATGTTATCCGTTTTTATCTGTGACTTTTTCTTTAAATACGTCAGGATTTATATCGAAATCAATAATTAATTGATTGTTGAAATTAATCTATGTTTACAAAATTTCCTTAGTATCAATCTCAACACATCTTCAAAGCAATCTAATATACCCTCTCCACTAACAGCAATTGTATATCTTGATTCCATGTTCTTATATTTATGAAAATCAATTTCTTTTAAGAAATCTCCGGGACTGAATATCTCTGGTAAATCTTGTTTGTTAAATGCAATTATTATTGGAACATCATCAATACAATCTCTAAAATATGACATAAGTTCATTCCAAGAAACAAGATTACGATTATACACTTCTCCTCGAAAATCTGGAGAGAATCAGAAAAATACGAAGTTTTAATCGTTTCTATACTAATTTGCTTGGGCTCTTAGATAGAACCCTATTAAAGAGTTCTTATTCTTTAACTGAAGTGAGAATTATGTTCGAACTTAACCGTCTATCAACCTCAACGGCGAGCGAACTTGTCAAACTGCTTAACCTGGATCCAGCTTATCTTAGCCGAATATTAAGTAGTATTAAAAAGAAAGATATAATTCAAAAAGAGCAATCGAGCAAGGATATGCGTAAACAAATGCTTTCATTGACTTCCAAAGGAAAACATTTGATTTCAGAACTACAAGAAAAAGCAAATAAGCAAATTAAAGCGCTGCTTGTTAGCGTAACAGATGAGGATCAGAATCGACTTGTTACTGCAATGGGAACTATTGAAAAAATTTTAAAAAGTGAACCAGAGAAGCCTAAATTTTATAGTTTTCGTTCTTACAAACCTGGTGATATTGGATACATCACATATAGACATGGAGTGATTTATGCTAATGAATATCAGCTTGATGAAACATTTGAAGCTTATGTGGCTAAATATATAGCGAAATTTGTTAAAAACTATGATCAAGCTAAAGAACATTTGTGGATTGTTGAGAACGGAACTGAGATCATTGGTTCAATTGCCATTGTGAAAGTGGATGAAACAGTCGCGCAACTACGTTGGCTTCTTGTTGAACCTCATGAACGAAATAAAGGAATTGGCAATAAATTGATCCATGAAGCTCTTAATTTTTGCCTGAATCGAGGTTATCAGAAAGTTATTTTAGGGACATTTAGTGACCTTATAATAGCTCGGAAGTTATATGAAAAGAATGGATTTCAATTAGTGGAATCTAAAAGCAATCGTATATGGGGGCAAGATTTAACCGAAGAGCAATGGGAGTTAAAATTGTAGTGGTTTGTAAATAATTTATACATCGTTAAAGTCATAAAAAAAAGAAATAATGTGATATTAAATTTCTAATAATTCATTACCACAAGTTTCACAAAATCTTTGGTTCTCGTAAATAATAACCGTACCACAATTATTACATTTACTTTTTTCTTCTTTTAGGTACATTTCTTTATAAAATTGCAATTTTA
>JAEOTI010000339.1 GCA_016839955.1 Candidatus Hodarchaeota archaeon
CGTGTTAGTAATTTCTCCCACTTTGACATTGTAGATACCTTCTAATTCTCATCCAACTTCAATATTTCATGATTTAGTATTTTTACATGATTATATGACAACCACTCTTCCCAAATTTTCTTTCTTCCCATTACTGTCCCTAATTTCTTTCCTTTAAACACAATTTTAGTGTCTAATAGACCAAGAGACTCTTCTTTTTTTGTTAATTCATGAAATTTCGTATGATATGGGTAGTCTTTTTCGATAAAAAGCTCCTTCCTGTGAAGTATATACCCCCTTCCTTTTGTTATCCGAGCGATCGGAGTAGATTTTGATAGATTGATACTTATACTTTGTTTTAACTCAGGGTGAGCTTCAGTATCGAAATTTGGATATTCCAAAAATGAAACTTTTTTATCTCTCTTGTTAATCTTTAGGATGTTCCAATCTCTATCTTGTTCAGGTGATAATTCCTGTCTTGCTAGTTTATACAGTGATAATAACTCCCTCTCAATTCTATTTATGTATGTTCGGTGGATATAATAATCGCTTGCTATTATCTTACCAACCAAATTACTTTTTTCCTGGATCTTTTTCGTAATTCTTGTACCAACCACTGAAAATTTTCATCTGGAACAAATTTTATTTATTTTTACTTTTTCTGAGGTTTAATACGACTTAAAATTCCCTCAAAGAATATTTCTCCTTTAACGAAAAAATAACCGATACGTTTTTCCGCTAGATCAATTGCAATTTCTGGATTAGCTTTTTTCCAGTCCCGTAGGTTGTCATTAGTTAAAATATGAGCATCTTTTTCTAATGCAAATGTTAGAAAATAATAATCATCGTCCTCTCTCCCTGAAGGTGGTAGATTAAGTAATTTTGTTTTTATAGAGTTCTCAAGACTGATTCTGTCATCAATATCTTTTAACAGGGATTTTGTAACAAAAGTTTCGACACGAATCTGTTTTTCTTTCAGTTTGAAAATCGCATTAATAATGTTTTGAAAGGTTGCTTTACCCGATTTTTCCTTCTCATCCCGTGCTACATTATTTCCATCTATTATAACAATCTTGGGAATAAGATAGGCATCTTCTGATTTCACTTCAGCTATTTTTCTGGAATCTAATGGAAAAAACATTAAGCGAAATTGGTTCCCCTCTCTATTCAAAAAGATATAATCTATGATTTGGTTCTGTTTCAGAACACTCATAATAAGCCCTTGATTTAAATCTGGGAGCCGAATGAGCTCATTTAAAAAACGTGCTAGATCAGAATTATTAAAAATAATTAATGGATTATTTTTCTGATAAAAGTCTCGTAATATTGTTGGACGGTAGTTCAATAAATTATTTTCAATTTCTGGGAAAAGGTAAAAATTACCACGAAAAATTCGATTCTCCATTGTTGTTGTTTCTTCAGTAGTTAAGTTTCCAGAAGCAAATCCGTAAATCGATTCCTTTCCCTCCGATAAAGTTTTCCAAAGTACGATATTCATTCGTTCTGGATTTGCTTGATCTTCAAGAACAATATGGTTTGTTCTATCGCTCAAGAGTTGATCAATATGTGATTCTAATTCGAGATAATCTCTCAAAATGAATACTTTTGGTTCAGTTTGTCTTTTAAGAATGTCATGGTTCTGTTTGGAAAGGATTGCAAAAGAATTTTCAACGAAAGAAATATATTTCTCTGTGGCCTCTTTGACACGATCCTTAGATTGTGTTTCCAAGTGTCGTAAATCACTGACTCGTAGAATGAATCCGATATCAAACCAAAGATTGGGGTTCTTTTCCTTTAAGAATCTCAACAATCGATCTCTATTGGGAGGTTTTTTAGGGAGAGACTTTGTTGATAAAAGCCTATCAAAGAAATAAATAGCTGTGGCAATCTCTTGTGAGATTTCGGTCATACCAATAATCTGTGTATTACTATCAAGCTCATTTTCAAGTGTGTACGCATCCAACTCTCTTATTCGCTTATTCGCTAGAAGTAAACGATCTCTAATTTGTTGATTATCAATGTTCTCAATTAAAGTTTCATATTTAAAGGCTAACTCTGTTCCTCGTTTAACCATCTTAACTATTTGATAGTCAGGTGGTTTTACTTGCACTTCTTTTTCCATTAACCAGTCTAAGAATTTTCTTAATGATTTGTTATCATGCATATGTCCCATTAAGTACAGGATATCTGTACGAATTGCCCATTCATTTGCTGGAAACGTTTGGATAAGTGATACAATTTTGGCATCTCTTAAAGATTGGATATACTCATCTGCTGGGTCGAAACTCGAAGAAGGGTCACTAAATATAAACATAAGGCGATCTACAACATTAATGGCAAATTCGGAAGAGGGCAGAGTTGCAAAATAACCACTGAGTACCTTTAATCCTTGTGCCGCAGCCTTAGCTCGACTTAGTGGTTTAATTTTTTTAATCATATCATAAAATTCTTCAATTACTTCCTCTGTAAGTTGTATAGTATCCTTAACAATTTTTTCAGTTATTGTGTTTTGTTTTCGCTTACTTGCATTAATCAAACATTGTTCAGCAAGTGTAAGAATTAGCCTTACTAGATATCC
>JAEOTI010000340.1 GCA_016839955.1 Candidatus Hodarchaeota archaeon
AGGTAGTGTTCCATTACTTTTTTCAAATACTGATATTGAATACCAAGAAACAGTAGAATATGTGAGAAAAAATGATTTGAAACTTGGGAAGGTAATAGAAGTAAAATCTAAGAATGATTTTCTTGATTTGTGCGAAAAACTAGGGCCTCCAAGTCGAACCATGCGATGGTGTTGTTCAACACAAAAAGCATCACCTGTAAACCAATATTACTCTGCGATAATAACTGATATCTTAAGTTTTGATGGTATAAGAAGAGAAGAATCAAATTTAAGAGCAGAGTATCCACGTCACCATCAGAATACGAAGCTACAACGACAATATAGTGCTTATCCTATTTTAGATTGGTCTGAAATCGAAGTTTGGTTATTTGCACTTTGGCGTAACATACCTCTTAACCCTCTTTATGATGAAGGCTTTGCAAGGATTGGATGTTGGGCCTGTCCAAATAATGGTTTATTTGATACTTTTCTTTTCGAAAAAATTAAACCTAAAATGGCCGACTCTTGGTTTAAGAAGTTAAGAACTTTTTCAGAGTCAATTTCTAATGAACAAGATCACACATATGAGCATGATTGGATATATCAAGGAAAATGGAAAGGTAGGCGTGTAAAGTATCATAATGAGTTGATTGGTGAAATCGCTCACTCTAATTCAAGTTTTGAAAACTTCGATATTATTGATCCCGAAGAGTCGTTCATCAAAAATGATGAATATATTGAAGAAAATTCATTTGAAAATGAATCTAAGCCATGTAGTCAGGCCGATACTATGATCATTTCATTGGAACGCCCGTTAGAAGAAGAATCATACGAATTTCTAAAGGTTTTTGGGAATACAAAGCGTATTTCTATTGGAAGTCAGACTTTGGTCAAAATAGAAGGGGAAAAATATTCAATTCAGTATGTTGAAAATTCTACTAAAATTAAGTACAAAATCCTAGCGAATGGTAGAAATGAAAGACAAATATTAAGAGGGAGATTGATTCGACAAATAAATAAATCATTTAATTGTATTAAATGTGCCTCGTGTGTTGGTCTTTGCTCTAAAGGAGCGATTATTGTTATTGATAATAGATATGAGGTAGATTCAAACAAATGTATCCATTGCTTGAATTGTACCTCTAGCAATCTTCTAAGGATGGGTTGTGTTGCTCTTCATTATAAACCTGACAGACTTTTGATTGATCGTCATGTAACAAAACCGCCTATAAAAGACGGCTTAGTATCCCAATTGCTTAGTACATAAACTTTAATGTGAATCGCATGCCTCTAGCTTTAAATATTGGGTATAGACCTTCTCGTATTGATTTCTTTGACAAAAAATTCAATAATATCAAAGATTATCTTGATTTTGTTGACATAAAGTCTTCTTTCTTAGGAAAAAAAGATAATATTACATCTATTGTACGTGCTTTAAGTTCAAAGAATATTCGGACATTTTTAAATGGAGGAGGATTTTTCAACTTAAATTTTGATTTATTACAGGATCCTAATAATCTAACTGCTTCTCAACTATCAAGTGTTAAAACTATATTTCGGGATTTTATTCAAAAATTCAATAAAACACCTCGCCATTTTCAAGATGGTTGTCGAAATGTGATCATTCCAGTGGTTTTAGATGATGATAGTTCAATTAACTCTATATACATGAATTCTCTCTCAGATTTTTTGAAAAATATATCAATTAATTCTAATGAAATCTTCGAAAAAATCTTGATGAACTATCATTTTATTAGAAACAAATCAAGTTTTAAATATTATTTAAACGAAATTAACTGCTTCGAGGAAGACCATAGAGTACAAGACTCAATGCCATTATTCCTTAATATACCTGCGTGGCATCAGAAATTAGGACAGACACACACGCTACAAATGCTGAGAAAACTTCGGGACACTGGGAGGAGAATAGAAATATTCCAAATTGCTGATTACGATATTATCAAGGATCAAATAAAATCTAACCTTACAATAGGCAAGGGCAAAATATCGTGGACACCTTATCTTTGTTTTTTCAAAAATTCTAACATTTTATTATCTTCAAAAGACGGAGTTTCATCAATAAAAAAAAGTATGGCACATTTAGGGGAAATTTCAATTAAGAAAAAAGATAGAATTGATGGAAATTCCGTTGTTACGGGCTTCTTTTTTTCCAGGGCTAAAAAATCCTTTTTTCAGTCATCACCTGGCACAAAAATGGCATTAAAATATCTTCAAAACAATAGGATTGGTGTGAACTCAATTTTAGATCTAGGGTGTGGTAATGGGAGAAATTCGTTTTATTTATCAAAAAATGTTGGTGCTAGAGCTCACCTAATTGATATCGATAGAGATTTGTTGAATTATGTTAAAATTAAATTTGAAACTTTTAATGTTAAATCCCCGAGAATTGATGTAATTGATTTGGAAAATCTCGATATTTCTTATTTTGATCCTACCTATGATATTACATTGCTTAGTTATGTTCTTCAGAATATTCATCCGACAAATTATTTTAGTTTGATGGATTTCTGTCGGTCAATAACTAAAAAACTGATGATTTTTGAGATATACATTAATTTACATGTTTATCCAGAAGGAAAGGTCACGAAAAGGGGATACACAATATGGTATGGATTCTCTCGCGAAGAAATTTTTCAATTATTTGAATCTTTTTTTGATGTGATAGGATGGGACGTAAAAAAGGGGAAAATGAATCCTTTAATGATTTCGATTATTGGAAAACCAAAAGATACAGTCATAAACATGGAAAGTATATTAAAGCGTTATAAAAATATTCCATCTGTTGACTATCGTTCAATAAGAAAAAATATCCCGAAAAAACGAATTTCAGAGAGAAAACAAATCAAATCCATTAGTTCAACGAAAAATAAAGAAAGAGTTTTTGAGCAAAAATCTTCTGATTATTGGAACCTGCTTTCCTCTCATTTATTATCTACAGGATTGAATAAAAAGCAATTAAATCTTTTGAAATCCAAAATAGAAGAAATTGATCCTTTATATAAAGAAAAAATTCCAGAAAGCTTCGGCGCTTTACTTTATTTAGTTGCGAGGGTGAATCACATTCCGATTCATCTACATGAGATTGTTAAGACGCTTGACATTAGAAGAAAAGATATTCATCGTGCAATGAAAGCACATCAATATAGACATGATTTAACACGAATTTTTCCAAGTTTAGAAGCATTTTTTGAAAGATATTTTACGATTTTAAATCTAAACGAACTTTACAAAGGGTCTCCTTTAGAGATTATTGCTGAAATTCAAAAGAATTACAATTGTAGCCAGTTAGGATCATTACCTCATATTTCAGCTCTAGCAGTTGCAATACATCTTTTACGTTCTTCTGGAAAAAAATCTAATCCGTCTCAGCTTGCTAAAAGAGTTCACATTTCCCCATCTTCTCTTAAAAACAAACTTAGATTGTTGGAAGGTATTCAGCTGATTTAATCCTTATCGTGGTTAATATGGATCCACATGAATTTAGAAAGACGATTCCTCTCTTACGAAATAATCCAGATATCGTCTATTTAGATTCAGCTACGACTACATTAATTCCTGATACAGTAATACAGCGAATGAAAGAATTTTATGAAGAAATTGGGGTCATTCCGAATCGTGGAGCTTATGATTTGGTTTTGGAATCAAATAAAGTGTTAACCACAATTCGTAATACTGCAGCGAAACTTTTTAACACTGACTCAAAACGTATAGCTTTTACGACTAGCACATCTCATGGTTCTGCGACTGCAGCTAGTCTTGCTAATCTTGAAAAAAAAGATCGAATCCTTTTTGCAAGTAATTTACATAACTCATCATTTTTAAACTGGTTTAGAGAAGCTAAGAGAAATTCAGTAGAGATTTCCTTCATTGATTTATGTAAAAATGGGCAAATAGCAACAAAAGATTTAGAGGAAAAAATTGATCAAAAAAC
>JAEOTI010000341.1 GCA_016839955.1 Candidatus Hodarchaeota archaeon
AATATGTCCAAGGACAACCCGTATTTGAAAATTTTTCATTGTCTATTCGGGAGGGAGAGTCTATCGCGATAGTTGGACATACTGGAGCTGGTAAAACGAGTCTTGCTAATTTATTAGCTCGTTTTTACGAATTTCAAGATGGGAATATATTTATCGATGGTGTTAGTATTAGAGACTTCGATTTAGAATCTTATAGGAAACAAATTGGCATTATTTCTCAAACTCCTTTCCTTTGGCAAGATTCCCTTGAAAATAATGTTAAGTATGGTAAACCTTTAGCAACAAGAGATGAAGTAATTTTGGCTTTAGATCATACTGGAGGATCAGATTGGGTAGATGATCTTCCTCGAGGATTAGAAACTAATATCCGAGAACGAGGAAGTCTTCTTTCAATGGGTCAACGACAGTTAGTCGCTTTTGCACGGATGCTGTTAGAAAATCCTTCTATTTTCATTCTGGATGAAGCAACAGCGTCAGTAGACCCTTTCACTGAAACACGAATACAAGAAGCGGTACAACAAACTATTGCTGGCCGAACTTCTATTATTATTGCTCATAGATTGTGGACTGTAAGACGTGTTGATCGAATTGTGGTGCTAGATCATGGTAAAATAGTAGAAGAGGGTTCTCATGACGAATTAATGACCAAAGATGGGCATTATGCAAACCTTTACAACAAATACTTCCGACACCAAAGTTTTGAGTATATTGAGAAAGCAAAGGAATTAGCTTAAGATATAAGTAGCAAATTAAAAAAGGATCAATTCGTTAACCTTGCAGAAAACAAATCTTTCAAAAGATGTGATAGCAATTAGTGATCTTATTTTCGGGAACGATGGATTAAGGTTTTTACATGATCTTCAAAAATTAAGTCCAGAATTTGATTTACTATTTAAATTGATTACTCTTTTAGGTGAGACTCCTGTCTTAATTATTATTATCGCAACAATCTATTGGATTGCGAATAAACGAGTTGCAATCGGCCTTGCTCTTGTATTATCTATTGGAGGTTTCATCAACGGATTTTTCAAAGGACTTTTTGGAGTAGAACGACCTTTTGTCAGTGATCCGTCCGATGTTAAGAAGTTAGCCTCTGCGAAAGGTTATAGTTTTCCCAGTGGTCATTCTCAAGCAACAGGTACCTTCTGGTCTTTTTCTTTCCTTGAAACAACTAATTATCCACATTTTCGTCGTAGAGGAAAAATCACTTTGATGATAATCGGGGTACTTTTACTTTTTCTTGTTCCTCTTTCTAGGGTATATTTAGGAATACATTGGCCCGGAGACGTATTAGTAGGAGCAATTGAAGGTATTTTGATTGGTATAATCTTTTTTGTTTTGTATCCAAAGGTCTGGGAGAAAGTAAAGTACCAATCAGACGAAACTCAAATTCTCGCGATCTTCATAATTTCTCTATTCATCGCTTGGGGATCAACTGTAATAACTTCAATATCCGGTAATGATGTAATTGTAGGTGCAAATTGGGAGTTGCCAGGTGTCCTAACTGGTTTCACTATAGGCTTAGTCCTTGAAAGAAAGTATATTCAATTTGATACACTACAATGTGGTCAACGTAAACAAGCTGTTTTTCGGATAATAATTGGATTCTTTATATTAATAGGAATATATTATGGTTTAAAAATTGCATTCGCTCCGTTTGAGGAGATTGAGATCCTATCAAATGTTGCAGAAACAACATTAATGTTTCCTTTGGACTTTGTTCGACTCACCATCGTTGGAATAGCCGGTTCTTTTGCAATTCCTTTTGTTTTTGTCAATTTAGAAAAAAAATATGGAATAACAAATGAACCCGCATGTAGCTAAAGTATCTAAGATAGGTAGTGCCTAATCATTGGACCAAAAGATTAGTATTCGTCTTGCTACTGTTGCAGATATTCCTGATTTAGTACGATTACGTCGAATCATGTTTGAAGCCATGGGTTTTGATGATAAAGGTCAGTTGGATGCCGCAGACACTGCTGCAAAAACTTATTTTTCCAAAGCTATTCCAAAAGAGAAGTTTCATGGATGGGTTGCTATTACTCCTAATGGTGATGTAGTTGGAAGTGGTGGCATCGTTATCGATCAACATCCGCCTGGGCCGAGTAATTTGACAGGACAAATCGGATACATCATGAATTTAGTGACTGTTTCAGGATACCGGCGTCAAGGAATTGCTCGGAGTATAATGCAAACCATATTACAATGGTTAACACTACAGGGAATTCAGGTGATGTCCCTTCATGCAACTGAAACGGGAAAGTCGCTCTATGAGGAACTAGGCTTTGTGGACAGCAATGAAATGATTTTACAAATCCATTAAGGATTTATTGGCTTTTAATCTCCACAATTTAGTAAAAGACCCATCACAATCAAATCATGATTTTTTTCTTTGTGATGGAATTTTTTTCGCATTACACCTTCTCTCTGAAATCCTACTTTCTCATATAACTGAAGGGCTGCAATGTTTTCTTTTACTACAAACAATTCTAATCTTCGTAATTTAATGGATAGGGCTATATCTATAAGCATCTTCATTAATAGTGTACCAATTCCCCGACGTTGATAAGCCGGTATTACTGACATACCAACTGTTCCAACATGATTAAATCGAGAACCCCCTAAAATCGTTAACGTAGCATTTCCAATGAATTCCTTAACCTTCTGATTATCAGAGTCAATTAAAAAAGCATCTAAAGGAATTGATTGAGAAAAATCAATGTTCTTATACCATAAATCAACCATTTCTTCAGTTATTGGACCGTGAAATCTATAAAAATTAGGGTCTTGAGCTTTGAATGCACTCCTTACAAGTTCTTTGTCTTCAGGGAAAGTAGGTCGTATAAGAAGGGAATCATTGCTAATTATTATTCTTTTTTCCCAAT
>JAEOTI010000342.1 GCA_016839955.1 Candidatus Hodarchaeota archaeon
GTACTGCTTTATTAAAAATTATTCTGGCTGACGGTGACCATCCTCTCATAATTGATCAACCAGAGGAGAACTTAGATAACAGGTTTGTCTATGAAGTGCTTGTAAAAGCATTTCGGTTGGCTAAAAAGAACAGACAGATCATAATTGCCACTCATAATGCAAATCTGGTAGTTAATACCGATACTGAGCAGATTTTTGTCGCAGACTTTAAAAATAATATCATTAGTTACAGATGGGGTTCATTAGAAAATCCAGAAATAAGAGATGATATTACTACCCTCTTAGAAGGTGGAGAGGAAGCGTTTAGAAAAAGAGAAAAAAAATATAGTATAATGTAACCAAAATCAGAAATTCATACATTTTCGTGGAGTTTTTTTTTACGTCGTCAAACCAGCCCTCCTCATTTCTAATATGTATTAAAACTCACTCTAGAAATAAGTGAGAAAACTAAGAAAAAAGATTGATATGAGCCCACATGATCATTGTAAAGAGAGATGAAACTAATAAAATGAATACCATTTTATTCAATTTTGATGGATCTTTCAAAAGACAAAGAGGCTTTAAATCATCTTTCCATAGAGCCATCACCAAACATTTTCTAATAGCATATTATAGTTTTAACAATCAGAAATTTAAAAGAAAGTACTAACTACTTAAAGAAGTTAAAACGCTTAGGAAAACAAAGAATTATTGAAGTAAGATGGAGAATCTTCGATTAAAAGAAAGATTTAAGAGTTATTACCTCGAAACTACTGAAAATGATTTCAATACTTTCGATTGGAAATTTAGACACTTTAGATTTGTAAATTTCAAGAATAAAACTTACAGAATAAAAAAGAATATTTCGAAATCAGAAAAATTACTCTTAATTTTGAGAGAAAAATGTCCTTTACATGCTTTTTTCACGCCAAATACTTGGTTAAAACCAGTTTATGTGGGAAAGGAAGAAAAGAATCTCGATGTACTATTAAAGCCAATGCTTTATTTTGACATTGATCTCAATATTTTACAAACTCAAAATATCTCCGCAGTGAAAAAAGTCACTGAGGAATTAATTGAATTTATAGATAAAGAATATTCTCATGCTCCCCATTTAATTGTATATACTGGATACAAGGGATTTCATTTATATTATGAAGACTTTCTAGATTTAAATTTTATTAGATTAAATCCATCTGACCGACTTAGAAATTTTAAAAAAGTAAGACTATCCCTTATGAAAGTGCTTGAGAAGAATGAATTCATATTAGATTTTCAAGTCACTCTTGATGTGTACCGTGTCTTGCGTATCCCCAATTCTTTGAATGGTAACACAGGATTTCGTGTTTGTGTTGTTGAAACTCTTGAAAAATTTAAGCAAAGGGATTCGTGGGTATTTTCAGAGGATTTTTATAAGACAATTCTTGGAAAAAGGTTTGATAAAATTACGGAAGAGTGAGTTAATTTCTAGAACTGGCTCGTACCTAAGACCGTCTGGTCAAGGGATGACAACAGACGGTAATAGGTTACTCACCCCGGCTTTGTCATTTGGTAAGTATATTACCATCCCAAGTAAACAATATCACTCTTGTATTTAAACTTTTTCACTCCACACCCTTAATCATCCAAAATTTCCAATAATAAATTCTTTGGAGCATTAATCGCAATTCTTTTAATTTTACCTGTTCCTTTAATCATTGCAAAAAATTCTCTTTCAATAAACTCAAAAATTTTTCCTTCTCGTTTACAAATTAAGTGTGTAACAGGTACATGAACTTCTTCACGTCTTTTATGGCTGTAAAACCCTATAACCATCACATCATCAAATCGGAACATTGAAAATAGTGGAGCCTTAGGTAATAAGAAAATTTCCACTTCTGAATTATTTTTATTTGCAGCCTCTTCAATATTTAAGAAAAATCTAATACTGTTTTTAATTGAACTTGAAATAAATTCTTCCTTAGAATAGTCAAATCTCCTCTTTAATTCTTCAAGAACTCGTTCTTTCTTAGGATGGGGTAATATAACACGAATCTTCGTATTAGGTCGCTGGATTGCTTCCATAAACCTATCTCGATAGGTCTCACACCATTCTCGATTAGAAGAAAAGAGTAAGTCAATGTTCATTGAATTTTGAAATAGATTATTCCAATCCTCCGTACCAATGTCTCCGAAAGACCCTACAGAGTTTATCAATCCAGAATCAATGAATTCTTTAGATAATCCTACTTTCTCTATTATATCATCTAGGAAGGCTTTTTTTCCTAAATAATCCCATATTAGTGAGAAGATACCAGCAATA
>JAEOTI010000061.1 GCA_016839955.1 Candidatus Hodarchaeota archaeon
ATGACCCATTCATAAACAGACCCATTTCGTTGAAGGGATAAAATTTTATCTGCGTCCTTTAATATCTCATATGCTATGATTCCTTGTTTCCAGTACTTTTTCCTTCGAAAAATTCCTGTTTCCCTCACATCAAACAATTTAAGCTCTAAACCTAGGTTTAGTCCTTTTAGAGCCCCATCTTGATCAATCCAAAATAAATTCTGAATTTTACTCAAAGTTAATCCTTTTATCGATTTTTCAAGGATTCTAGTCTTTAACTCGACACTGAAATCGATTAAATTATGAATGGTGATGTGTCCTTTCGAGGAACCATATATAACCTTCTTGGAATCTTCTGAAAAGACAATTGAGCTCACCATACCCATTTCCGATTTGTAAAGGTATTTTAATTTCCAATTTCGAGTTTTCCACACTGAGACGGTTCCATCAGATGAGCCTATTGAAATTAAGTCCTCATTTGGGCTAAAAGCAATAGAGGAAACCGTTTTTGTGTGCTTCCTTAATAATATTGTTTTTTCAGTTAGAAGATTCCTTATTAACACCACTCCATCAGTAGAACCACAAGCAAGATAACGAGCATTACCAGATATTTTTATTGATGTTATATGTAACTTGGGTTTTATTTCTCTTATTTTCAAATCTTGTAAATTTTGGATGATTACTGATTCATTACCTGACAAAAAAACAAGAATTTTCCCTCTTGAATCACATTGGAGAAGTCTAACCGGCAAACTTCTATACTTGTTTGAGTAGAATATATATTGCTCATTAATTTTCCTTAGAATAATGGATCCTGAATGACATCCATACATTATTAGTCCGATTTGATGATTCAAAGCTCCTGAAGAAATTCCATTGCATAATTCGTAAGCTCTCAATTTAAGTCATCTGCATTCAACCACATTTATTCATTATTAATGGAATCATTAGTCTCAAGAATTCTTCTTTCTTTACCCAATTTAGTAATAGAGTTTTTCTCTTTTAGGAACCTATTCATCAATCTTTGTGATGATTTTAACCTCTTCCCTAGATTCTGAATATCTTTCTTCATATTCTCTTGCACATTAGAAAATTCTTCAAGTAAATTACGAAATTCTTCGTGCAGTTTCTCCATGGATAACCATCTTTCAATAACTAATTCACAGAAATCTCCATTTGAGATACCCAATTCTGTAGATAATTTGTTAATTTTCGTCAAAGTACGTTTCGGAAGTGAAATCATTATTATTTCGCGATTTATTGAAGTTCTGGATTGGTTCTTCAAATATCAACACCAAGAAATGGAAATACAATTTTATTCATTTTCTAAGTATTCTTCCACAATTTCTCTTACAAATTCACCAACATCAATTCCACGTTCTCTTGCTTTTTTCTTTAGAATAGTTGAAACTGATGATGATAACGTTAAAGTTACGCGGAAGTGTTTCTGAGCTACTTCTCGGGAAATTTCCTCGGAAAGCTCCTCAAAACTTAAATCAGGATCATTTTTTAAGATTCTTATTGCCTTGTCTTTTTCTTTTGATTTCTTTAATTTTGCAATTTGATCTGCAATTTTTAATGCTTCATCTTCTGTTAGATCAGAAAGTATTCTAAATAATTCAAGAGCTTGAGACTGATTGAGTTTACCTTCTGATACTAACTCTTTTATACCTGGATATATGGCATCATAACCAGCCCAATGTCTAGTTGTAGCAACAGCAACGCCAACACGTCTAGCTACTTCATCATAAGACAATCCATAACTAATTAACGTAAGAATAGCAGTAGAACGATCCTGAGGATCAATATCTTTTCTTTGTACATTCTCTACAAGAGAAATAATCTTCATTTCCGAGGGTGTGACTGCCTTTTTTACAATAGAATCTATTTCAGTCAAACCAAGTTTTTTGACCGCAAGAAATCGTCTTTGTCCAGCAATCACATTGTAACCATCGAAATCAGCTGCTTTAACGACAATAATAGGTTGCAATAGTCCTTGTGCCTTTATACTAGATGCTAATTCATTGATTTCATTATCTGCTCCTATAATTCTTACATTTTCCTCTGAAATCCTAATTTTTGACACTGGTATCTTCATACTCATATGTCTCTCCTCATTTTTTTAGCAATAACTAAACTAATCCGAAACCATAAAAGTTGGTTAAATAATTTTTGTTGAAAAAATCCCTCTTGATTAGTATTAAAATGAGTTATTTAAGAGATTATCAATTACCTCCAAGAATTTCTCTATATCTTTCTTGTTATTATAATAATTGAAAGAAACTTGGATAACTCCATCTTTTTTTATTTTGCTAAATTCATCTATAAGTAAATGATTACAAAGTTTCCCAGCACGCACAAAGATTTTGGTTAGTTCATTTAAATAAAATGCTGCATCATGACAATAAATATCTCTAATATTGAAACTAAGAATTCCGACATTTTCTAGAGGTTCATCAGTATTATAGATTATTAGTTTTTTTCTTTGTTCCAATTCTTTCATCAGAAAATCCTGCAAACTTGTGATGTGTCTCTTAATTTTTGCCTTCCCAATTGAATTAATTATTTGTATTCCTTCATTGAGTCCAACTAATCCCCCTATATTCATGCCATCTACTTCAATATTATAAGGAGCGATATTGATTTTATATCCTGTCTTCGAACTAGATTCTACTGATCCTGAACCTATATATGGGGGTTCTCCAAACGAGTTCTCTGGAAAAATTAGTATACCAGTTCCAGGTGGCCCAAAAAGGCCTGTATGACCTTGACAAACAAGAAAATCAATTTCCTCTCTCTTTGCATCAATATCGATAACTCCAGCTGTTCGTGTTGCATCTAGAAATAAATGAGAACCTTCACTTTCATGAATAAGTTTGGAGAATAGCTTAACAGGTAAAACAGTCCCAGTCCCCATTGGAGCGTGATCTAAAATCACGATTGTTGTCCCGTTAATCTTTCGATTTAGGTTTTCTACCAAATCATCATCTGAAGTTTGTCCTTCTTCATTTAGATTTAAAAAAGAGAAGTTAATAGATTTATCTTTCACAATTTTAAACCAATTCAAGAAGGAAGAATTGTGTAAATTCGATGCAAATAGAACACGATCTTTTTTCCCAAGATTAGCTAAACTAGCAGCAGTTCCAGATCCATGAGAAGTTCCAGTAGTGAAAGCAATTCTGTTTAAATCAACATTAAAATAATTACCAATTGTCTGACGAATTTTATTTAGAGTAGCATTTGACTTCAGAACCAAATCATAAGCTCCACGATTTGGAATGACCCCTATTTCTTCATAGAATTCTTTCATTCGCTGTATTACTATATCAGGAATTAGTGTAGTTGTAGCTGAATCTAAATAGACAATGTCGGGGTTGTTTCGCAATAAAGGGATAGTTTTTCTGAATTCTTGAGGATCCATCTTAATCAGCTAAATTTCAGAGATCAATTGAATACCCTCTAATGATTGAAGTTTAACCTTAAGAGAGGATGGAGAAATATAAAGCTGGTCTGCTATCCGATGTGTCGAAAC
>JAEOTI010000802.1 GCA_016839955.1 Candidatus Hodarchaeota archaeon
AAATTTTAGGATATTCTAAAGAGGACATGTATGGAAATATCTCTATTAACTTGAATCCTCCTGAAGATTGGAGAAGAATTTGTCGTCATTTTCTGAAAATATTTAAAAACGGAGAGGGAGTGCATGAATCACGAGTACGGCATAAAGAGGGTCACTATCTATGGTTTGAAGTTAAAACGAAGATGTTCACTGATGATAAAGGTAATCAAAAATATTTATTAATCTCGAGAGACATAACCGAAAAGAAGTTGACTGAAGTTAGATTGAAAGAATCAGAGGAAAAGTATAGAGATCTCTTTGAAAACTCGCCAAGTGCTATTGTAGTCACCGATATTAAAGGAAGAATTCTAGACCAAAATAAAGCGGTTGAAAAAATATTTGGAATAATTAGAGAAAATGCTATCGGGCAAAATTTTGGTGTTTTTAACGTTTTTGATAAAGATCAGATTTCAATATTATCAAAAAGAGCTAAAAAATTGCTTAGAGGGGAAAAAGTAAATCCTATTAATTTAAAGGTTAAAACTATCTTCGGAGATGAATTATGGATACTCCATCATATGTCTATTGTAAGTGTAGGAAAATATAAATTAATAGAATCTATTGTCCAAGATATAACAGAGAGGAAAAAAGCTGAGGAAATCATCAAAACCGAAAACAAGAGATTATTAGAATTAAATAACATGAAAAACGAATTAGTATCTCGCGTATCACATGAGTTAAAAACACCATTAAATTCAATATATGGTGGTGCGCAAATCTTATTGAATCTCTACAAAGATAATACCTGTCAAGAAGCTTTAGAATTTATTGAGATGATTCATAAGGGAGGAGAAAGACTAAAAGCACTAGTTGAAAATTTACTTGACATCTCAAGAGTTGAATCTGGAAAACTGGTTCTCAAAAAGGAGAATGTAAATATAGTTCAAATTATAAAGGAACGTACTGAAGAGATTAAATATTTTGTATCTCAACGAAATTTAACTATCCATATGGATTTACCTAATGAAGCTTACATTAATATTGATAAAATTAGAATTGGTCAAGTTATTACTAATTTGCTTTCAAATGCGATTAAAAATACACCATCTAATGGTTTAATTTCAGTTTCCCTTAAAGAAGTAGAAGATACTGTTTACATATTTGTAAAGGATTCTGGAGTGGGTTTAACAATAGAAGAGATGGATAAATTATTTAAAAAATTTGGAAAGATAGAGAGATATGGTCAAAGAATGGATGTAGATATTGAAGGTTCAGGTTTAGGGTTATATATCTCAAAAGAAATAATCGATCTACACGGAGGGGCAATATGGGTTGAATCTGAAGGCAAGAATCAAGGATCAAATTTCATAATTAAATTATTTAAATCTCCAGCTTAACAATCCCTTCTTTCTTCTTCCTTTTTTAATTTGTTATTGAAATATTTAATTATTATATTCATTTATTAGAATAATAATCATCAGATCATAATGGGTGAATTAATGGATTTAAAAGATATTGGATATGAAAGTGAAATTAGGCTTAATCAAAATGATGCATTAATAATAATTGATATGCAATATGATTTCATGCCAGGTGGCGCACTTCCTGTTGAGAGAGGAGATTTTATTATCGATGAGATAAACTTAATTGCAGAAAAGTTTAAGAAAATGAAATCTTTTATAGTTTTTACTCAAGATTGGCACCCTAAGGGACATTTATCTTTTGCCAGTTCTCATTCTGGAAAAAATCCAGGTGATGAATATCAAACTGACGCTATTGGTCCGATATTGTGGCCAGATCATTGCGTTCAAGGGTCGAAGGGTGCTAGTTTTCATGAAAAGTTAAAGAAAGATTTAGCGCATGCAATAATTCGTAAGGGTTATAACCCTACAATCGACAGCTATTCAGGATTTATAGAAAATGATAAAAAATCAGAAACTGGTCTTTCTGGTTACCTCAAAACATTGAATGTAAAAAGGATCTTTATCTGTGGTTTGGCTCTTGATTATTGTTGTTACTTTACGGCGATGGATGGAATAGATTTGGGATTTGAAGTTTATTTCTTAGCAGAATTAGCTAAAGGTATCGATAATCCTCCAGGGAATATTTCTAACGTCTTAGTTAATATGATCAATAAAGGAATTAAATTCGCTAATATGAAGAGTTTTTCCGTATAAATTTAAGATTCTTTTCATTTACTACTTTAATATTTGGATTTATGATTATTTTGAATAAATTTGAATTTCCATTTAAATCGGTTTTAGCGGTTTGTAGTGTAGGTGTTGCTAGATCTCCTATGACTGTTGGTTTTTTAAAAGATTTCTTCAATAGGCATGATTTTAAAATTGAAGTGAACTCTGGAGGAATCTCCTCCCATGCACGAGACGGTATGTTAATTTCGCTTGATGCGAAACTTGCTATGGAAGAAGAGGGTATCGTTTTACCAGATGATTCACTTTCAATTGATCTTAAAAGACATACGAAATATATTGAAAATGCTGATCTAATACTTACGTTAACTCAAAAGCACAAGGAGGAAATTAGTGAATGGTTAGACTCTAACTATAAAGACGTATTTACATTAAGAGAGTTTGCCGGTGAAGATGGAGATATTAAGGATCCATCTATGAAAGGATTGGAAGGATTTAGAATAGCTCGTGATGAAATAAAACATTGTATTTTCAAAGGAATTGAGAGGTATCGGATTTAGAATGATTGAATATATTATTTTAGCTTTTTTACAAGGGCTCTTTGAATGGTTACCTATATCTTCATCAGGGCAAACAATGATTTTTTCTGTAAACTTTCTAAATATACCTCCGGAACAAGCTTTTAGTCTATCTATTTGGCTACATCTAGGAACAACTCTAGCTGTACTAGTAAAGTTTCGGAAAGAATATATTACTATTGGTAAAGCCCTCCTTCCTA
>JAEOTI010000343.1 GCA_016839955.1 Candidatus Hodarchaeota archaeon
ACCTCAGGAGGAGCTAAAGAGTAACTTTTCACAAGTTCTCCATATGTAACATCTTTTGAAGCAGTAACAATATTTTTCCGGCCATTAAGAGTATTTATAATCTGTATTTCAACTTCTTCTGTCATTTCTCAGTCCTCATTAAAATCTAAGAATAGTAGTTTTTTTTTTCAAGATTTATTTAATAAATTGTACCAGTTATTGAACAAAATCATTTTAGTTATCAAAATAAAAAAGACATCTTATTTTTATAAAATTTACTAGAAATGATTGTTTACAATAATTCTTTTATTCTAAAAAGGAAGTATAATAAGAAGATTGAATTAGTTAGACTATCACTTCATAAAATCCTACAATGCAGGATTAGAAAAAAAGAGGGAGAAATTTCTAAACTTTTGTTCTTAGGCGGAATTCTTCACCTATTTGTTCAAGATAATCTTTTACCTCAGAACGTTTGAATTGGTTAAGTTTGCGCATTGGTTCTATTTGAGCAGGCTGAATGTCAACAAGTGTTGGTTTCAAAAGATCCCACAATTCCATACCATAAGAACTACGTATGATCACACTATTGTATCCAGCAGGGGCTCCAACAGCGCCTAAGCTAATATCTGCCGACATAGCACCAACATCCTCGCAAGCCCAACAACCTTCTCGAGCAATAGATCCTAATCTTTTCACCCGATCAGTAAAAGCTTTATCTTCGTCCCATTCAATTATTAATTTTCCTTTTGTGATATCAAACTTCTTTACATCTGAAACGGAAATACCTTGTTGATTTACATATTCAAAGAATTTATTACTGCGGAAGGTTTTTGTACAGACTAATCCCAGTAGGAACGCAATTGATGAACCTAGTTCTCGTACATTCTCACGGGCCATGGCTGCAGAATGTACCTGGCATCCCACTCCTACAACACAAATCTTTCGAAAACCATCTTTTACGGCTTTTTGTATAGCAGGAAGAAGAGGTGCATACGTATATCGACTTAGCTGCATATCTGAGAACTGATCAAAACTCGTGATCACTTTGGCATAAGGCTTCCAATCCTCTCCTGATGCAATGCCTACAGCTGCATCGATTAATTTCTCTTCAAACAAAGTAGAAAGGATGGCTTGAGTCATACCACCATCTTGACCTGGGAATTTGCTCTTTGCTGCAATAAATTCTTTATAAAAACCGACATCCGGATCATAGCCCTCAAGAACGGGACAAACGGCATCGCACCGAAGGCATTCAATGCAATGACGGGTCATACTCGCTTGGATTTCACTCATATCAAAACAATCAACTGGGCATACCGCTGCACAACCGCCACAAGCTGTACATTTCTTTGCATCAATTACTTGGCTTTCTAGTTCTGGACGCATTAGAATTCCTCCTACCGATACCCCTCGAATAATGCGTTGGGATCTTCCAAAGGTTTGCATCTATCTTTGAGAGGTCCATATTTAGTTCCAGGATCCTTTCCATCGTATGTCGGTTTCTCAATTTGATAAAAGATTCCTGTTGGAATTCGTTCTTCCCATTCAAGAGCTTGTGATATGGCTTGTTGCAGGTTTTTTTTGTCATGATTTTCTGTCTGAAGGTCAAATATCTTTTTTTCAAAATAGGTATATGTGTTATCACGATTGTATGTTACACAGGGGCTAATTACATCAACGAGGGCAAACCCTTCATGTTGTAATGCTTGTTGTAACAAACTAATTAGCTGATCAACAGAACCAGTGTATCCTCTTGCAACAAAAGTAGCATTTGCAGCTAAAGCAACACTTATGGGATTTACTGGATTTTCAAGATTTCCTGTTGGAGTAGTTTTTGTTCGCATACCATAAAGAGAAGTTGGAGAAACTTGTCCAGTAGTAAGACCATAAATTTGATTATTCATAACAATATAGGTTATATTGATATTTCTCCGGCATGTATGTACAAAATGACCGGCTCCAATGCCATAGCCATCACCATCACCTCCCGTAGCGATGACTGTTAACTCAGGGTTAGCTAACTTCACACCTGTCGCAAAAGGGAGAGATCGACCGTGTAGTCCATGAAATCCGTATGTATTTATAAAATGAGGGAGATTGGATGAACATCCGATACCAGAAGAGATCATTACTTTGTGATGAGGAATGTTGAGGTTTCCCAGAGCAGTTTGGAGTGCATAAAGAACTCCATAATCTCCACATCCAGGACACCAAGTTATCTTCGTTTTAGAAGCATATTCTCTATGGGGAAGATCCTTTTTCGTCATCTAAAGAACCTCCTTGACCTTCTTTACAATATCAAGTGGATAGAAAGGATCACCATCGTACCTTCGTAAATTTACAAAAACCTTAGAACTCCCAGTTTCTCCCTTTACCAGACGTTCTAATTGGCCCGTATAATTACCTTCAACCACTAAACATTTTTTACTTCTTTCTAAGATTGAATAAACTTCATTAGAATGAAAAGGCTGCAGATACTTGATATGTAGATGGTTTGTCGAAATATTGTATTTTTCAAGTAGTTTACGAGCATCAGTAATTGCTCCTTTAGTGCTACCATAACCAATAATTGTTAATGGAGCGTCCTCAGGACCTTCTAATGTGGGAGCTGGAAGCTCATTTAATGCAGTTTCTATTTTTCTCATACGTTTTTCCATCTGCTTACGTCTAATAACTAACATATCGGGGAGACCTGCTCGTACATCGCTAAGTAAGCTATCATCTTCATCATGCTCGTCAGAACCAGCAACAAAGATTGATTCAGGATCACCTGGATGTACAAGTGGAGATATTCCAGAATCTGTAACGAGGTATCTTTTAAATTCTTCTCCATTTTGGATAGCTGCTTTTATTGGACGAATAATGGGTACATCCGCATCGAGTGAATTAACTGAGGAAGCAGATTCTGATAATTGAAGATCAATTGAAATAATTACTGGGCATTGATACTTATCCGCAAGGTTAAACGCTTCTACTGCTGTGTAAAACGCTTCTTCAACATTACCAGGGGCAATAATTATCTTTGGATAGTCTCCTTGCGATGCCCCAAGAATTTGATTGAGGTCCCCTTGTTCTGTCCGGGTGGGTAATCCTGTTGAAGGTCCACCTCTTGCTGATTCTACAATAACTAGTGGAGTCTCAGTAATACCTGCTTCTCCAATTGCTTCAGAGAATAAGGCGAATCCTCCACCTGAAGTGCCACACATAGCTCGAGCTCCAGCAAATCCAGCCCCAATTGTCATGTTAATAACTGCTATCTCGTCTTCAGCTTGTTTAGCAACAATACCATACTTTTTTGCGTTAGCAGCCATAACATGAAGAATTCCGGTTGCTGGTGTCATAGGATATGCCGCGTAAAACCTACAACCGGCAGTTATTGCTCCTAACGCTATTGCTTCATTTCCATTCATTAATAAACGACGTTTTTCGCTTAGTTTGAACTCTTTTTGACATTCTGGATATTGTTCTTGAACATAATCGTAACTGGCTAATGCTGCGTTAACATTACTTTCAGCTAATCTTTTACTTTTAGCTCCAAACTGTTCTTGGAGAACTTCTTCAACAATGTCTTTTCCCAGACATAATAATGCTGCAATAACTCCAAATCCAGATGTGTTAAGCATTCTTGTTTCTCGGCCTTCTTTTCGGGCCAACGATATTAAAGGAATAGGCATTAAATTAATTTCAGGAGATAATTTACTTTTATCAACATTAATTGTATCTTTATCATAGATTAAATACCCTCCAGATGTTAGATACTGGCTTTGGATCTCAACTGCATATTCATCTAAAGCAAGTACATAATCAACCCCATCTCCTTGAGAGCCTATTTCCTCATCTGAAACTCGAATGTGATAAGCTACATGTCCTCCTCGGATTATCGACTGATAATAATTATATGTTTGTATATGTAAACCTGATCGAAGTGCCAAAGTCGCTATTGTTTGACCAACTGATGCTACACCAGTTCCTGCAGCTCCTCCAACACGAATTATAGCTTCCAACAGTTTCTCCATCCTTAAATTTAGTAGGTATTCACCTGATTCAACAGATTAGAAAGTTAAAACTTTAAATGGGTTATTTAACTTTAAATACAAGTAATGAATTCCTTTTCAGAATCATACTGATAGACATGTTTTTGCTTTTTATAATGCAGTTTTCTGACAAAATATATTGATATTAATTCAAAGCAATTTATTAGAAAAAAATTGAATTTCATTATTCTAGGGTCATCCTATCAAACAAAATTTTAGATTAAAATCAATTAGAGGGGAAATATTTCAATGAGTAGCGATAATTCGAGGAAAAAATTATTGGACTCGCTTGATTCATCCCCAATGACAGAAACTCAAATTTTAAAATCCTTTAATTTGAAAAAAACGGATTTCGATGAATTAATATCTTCTGAAACTATTGTAGCCCTTCCTTTAAAGGGCAGACAGCGACAGGTTCGTTATGTTTCTTCACAAGTAGAGAAAGAGTCCA
>JAEOTI010000344.1 GCA_016839955.1 Candidatus Hodarchaeota archaeon
ATAGAAAAAATGGGCTCCCTATCTCCACTGAATCTGGTTTTCCACTTACATTAGATCCCCAGACCTATTGTGATGAAGCTTTATTTCTTAGTGGTTTTCTAGCTTCCTTAGAAAGTTTTTCTCCCGAATTAATCCCTGTTTTTGCTTCTTTCAAAATTAAGAAAAAACGCTGGTCTGCTATTTATGGAACAACAAATGACCCCTATTCTTTAGGAATATTCATATTAAATGATTTTCTTCCTAAAGGTGAAGTATACAAAACGGGTCGTTTAGCTGCAATTCGTTCTTTGGAATTCCTTGAATGGTTTGATGTTTCACCATCAAAATTAGGCGGATTTGAAACTAAAGCGACAGAAAAATCAGTAAACCAATTTTGTCGAGAAATTTTTAACATATATCACGAAGAAATCGGTATAGGTTCATTCGATTCATCTTTAAAAGAAATAATTCTATGTATTGCTCAAATTAACGATATTTCCTCCCTAAAAAACGCAACTGGGTTCTTTATCCCCTTAATGCAGACTGTTGATATCTTAAGCCCTTCAATTTCTCCCGATGAAAATCAATTACTACGATCTTTTACGAATCATGACAAACCCCTTTCTGTTGGATTAAGTTTCATGTCAGCTATTTTTGATTGTATGAATGATTCAGATCTAAAGACCATCACACCAGGTACGATTGAAATTCGTCACAATAAGGATGTTAATACACGTTATAGAATACGTTTCTTCTATCCAAAAAGTAAACAAAAAAAAATAAAATCTGCCTGGTTGGTTTTAACAACATCAAATTCTCTTGTTTTGACTGCTGCAAGAGTTGTTAAAGAATTAGAACCAGAATATCAAAAAGCAATCTTAACACCCTCTGAATTAGAAAACCATCTAATTCATCTAGAAGTTCAAGATGAGTTTTCAAAATTTGAAAAGTTTATTCAAATGGTATTTGGTCCAGTTAGCTATACTGGTATTCGTGGGATTGTTAATCTTTCTGACCTTCTTAAAATAGGAACAGAAGCCGGACAGACAGAAGTAGAAATTAGTGCAGGTGTTAAACGAATTAAAACAGATAAAACTATTCAAGAACGGTTGATTTCTTCTTTAAAATCCTAATTTCAAGCATATTTTCGGTAATATTCCCTAGCAATTATTTCAAAGGCTTCATTAACCCCGTCTCCAGTTTTAGCGGAAGTGAAAAAAGATCTAATTACTCCAATTCTATCCGTTATTTCCCTTGTTGCATTTTCAATTTCAGGAGTGAGTTGTACCAAATCTGTTTTATTACCAATTACCATAGAAATAATATCTTTGCCTACAACATCTGTTACTTGTTTGTACCAGCCATTCAAATCTTCTAAGGTCCACTCTCGGGTTAAGTCATGAACGAAAAAAGCTGCTTTGGAACCAAGAAAGAAAGCTTCTGCTACATCTTTTAACCCTCGTATATTCCCTGCGACATCCCAGACCTGCATGGTCGTTTCCACTTCGACATCGTTTTCCTGAAATTTAATCGTTTTAACTAGAAAGTTCGCTCCAATCGTAGATGTGGCTTCATGCTTGAAGGCATCTTCAATGAAACGGAATACTAGTGAGGTCTTACCTACTGCATAACTTCCACATAATAATATTTTGAAAACATATTTTGCTTGTTGATCCATTGGGAAAAACCTCAGAAATCTAATATTTTTTTTTGGTTTATTTTCTTAAGATTTACATCATTCTTGACATTTTTCTATTTTGTAGATTTCTTTTCATCCTAATTTGTAGATTTTCTGGGGTCATTTTGTCTTCTTTAGTGGTCTTCATCCAACACCGTTTCCGTGTAATTCAAAAAGAGACAGCAAATTTCAAGCTTTTTGAGGAAGAAATTATGTCCGATGCAGAAGGAATTAAATGGGATCTTTCAATATTTTATAAAGGGCTAAATGATGAAAAAATTGACGAAGACCTCAAAAAAGCTGATCTTATGGCAGATCAACTCTCAAAGAAATATAGAAAAAAGATTCCGGAAATTTCTGCTGAAGATTTAGTAAATTTCTTTCATGAATACGAGGAATTCCTAGAAACAGCCGCAAAACCAAATTTTTATGCTCTATTACGTTTCTCAGAGAATACTTTAGATCAAAATACTCAACAATTATTAAGTAGAATTGAGAAAAGACTTACAGAAGCAACAAACAAATTAATTTTCATTGATCTTGAGATAAATGAAATCAGTGAAGAAAGATTCACCCAGCTACTTGAAAACCCAACATTAAACGATTATCGTCACTATCTAGAACTGATTAGATTAATGAAACCATATTTATTGGGTGAAGAAGCGGAACAAGTACTACAGAAAAAATCCTTAACTAGTCTTGCTGCTTGGCAAAAATTTTTTGAGGAATATACTGGTAATTTTGATTTCAAAATCGACCTTGAAGGCGATGGAAAAATTCAGACTCTAACTGGTCCTCAACTAAGGAATCTATTTACAGCCCCAGATCGTGACCTTAGAGAACGTGCTTTTTTATCATTTTATGAGGTGTACCAGGAAAACCGTTTAGCTTTGAAAACAATATTTAACTCAGTATTTATGGATCACACAATTATTGAAGAAATAAGAAAATATGAAAATCCAATGGTTCCTGCTTTTATTCGGGATCAAGTAGAAGGAGACGTAATTCAGCTTCTTCTAGATGTTACACGCAAAAATTATCCTCTTTTCCAAGAATTTTTAAGGTTGAAAGCAAAAATCTTAGGACTACCAAAATTAAAAGGTTGGGATATGCTTGCTCCATATCCTGCTCCCGAAAAAATTTATTCTTGGGAGAAAGCTCAACAAATTATTTTAGACTCCTTCGGAGATTTTTCTTCAGAATTACAAGAAGTGGCTAATCTCTTTTTCCAACGCCAATGGATTGATGCAGAGGTTAGAAAAGGTAAACGTGGTGGAGCAGCTTGTTGGGTGGGTACTATACGAATTAATCCCTGGATATTTCTGAGTTTTGAGGGGAAACTTCAAAACGTAGCAACTCTCGCACACGAACTTGGTCATGGAATTCATAATTATATTGCTGGGCAAAATCAAAACTACTTCAATAAGCGACAACCAACTGTCCTTGCGGAAACAGCATCAGTTTTTGGTGAAATGCTAGTAACTCATAAATTCCTTAAAACGGCAAACGTCGAAGAAAAGAAAAAATTGATTATGGATCAGCTTGATGAATATGGAATGACTGTTTTTCGGCAAATTCTCTATATTTTATGGGAATTGGACGCCCATAATCAAGGTCGTGAAGGTACATTAAGTGATGAAGATCTCCGTCAATTATGGGTAAAACATATTGAAGAATTATATGGAGACGCAGTGGAATTCCCAAAAGTAATGGATTGGGCATTTCTTGCGATTCCTCATTTCATTTCTTACCTCTATTACTGTTACAGCTATGCTTTTGGACATTTATTTGTTGTTTCACTATATCAAAAATATTTAGAAGAAGGTAAAAAATTCGTTCCAAAATACCTTGCTCTGTTAAAATCAGGAGGAAAAGATTTTCCAGCGAAATTAGCGAAAGATATGGGTGTAGATTTAACTTCTGAAGACTTCTGGCAAGGAGGATTTGATCACTTTCAAACGTTATTGGAAGAATTAAAGGAATTAATCAATGACTGAATGGATGCCTATATATATATGTAGTGGAGTGGAGCACTAATGTTTTGTGATAAAAGTGAAGCACTAATGAACCTTACAACAGATGTATATGTAGTGGAGTGGAGCACTAATGTTCTGTGATAAATGTGGAGCCTTAATGATCCCCACAACTGATCGAAAAGGAAAACGATTGCTAAAATGTGCAGCCTGTGCTTATTCTAAGTCTACAGATCATGGGGATGATTATACAATCCAACAGAAGATCATACACTCCGAACGAGACGAAACTTTGATCATCGAATCACCTGAGCAGTTTGATCAACTCCCTACAGCAAAAATGAGTTGTCCAAAATGTAATTATGGGAAAGCTAGTTACTGGCAAAGTCAAGTTCAGGTAGAGGACGAAGACGCAACGATTTTCTACCGCTGTAAACAATGCGGACATACATGGCGAGATGACAGTTAAATTTTTTAACCTCTCGTTAAGTTATTGTTGTGAAGATACATAGACTAATCTTCTTAGTGATAGAGAATGTGGGTGAAGAACAGAAACCAAATTTTAAATAACGGAGAAACTCCTACATTAAAAAAACTACGAGAAATCGGACTAAACTTAATAGAAGAGTTATTTTCTAGACTCCAACCCCAAGATCTAATTTTACAACATCTTAGACGTGAAGAAGACATTTTATTTGTAGAAGACAAGAAGATACAATTAACCGATTATTCAGATTTTGTTGTTGTCGGTGGAGGGAAGGCATCATTAGGAATGGCTACAAGCCTTGAATCACTTTTATCTGATAAATCTTTAAGAGGTTTAATTACTGTACCGGAAGAAATTGACACTAGCGATTACCGACTTTCCAAAAAAATAGTACGAAAGGGAAGACATCCAATTCCTTCAGAAACTAGTCTGAAAGCTACCCAGGAAATGTATAATCTTATTTCTTCACTTTCAACGAATTCTCTGGTCTTTTTCCTCGTATCTGGAGGGGGATCATCCTTAATGACTCTTCCGGCGGATGATCTATCTCTTAAATCATTACAAACTATTAATTCACTCTTATTAAAATCTGGTGCCAAAATTAATGACATCAACGTAATTCGGAAACACCTCTCTTCTTGGAAAGGAGGGAACGTTGCGAGAATTGTTAATCCCGCTAAGCTTGTGACAGTAATATTGTCGGATGTAATTAATGACCCACTTGATATAATTGCTTCAGGACCAACCGTACCAGACCCATCAACATATCAGGACGCAAAAAATGCTCTTGACAAGTATAACTTATGGAAAAAGGTAGATCAAACCGTACGGAGACGGATTATTAATGGTATGGAAGGAAAAATTCCTGAAACACCAAAAGAAAGTGAAAAATACTTTCAGGGAAATATTGAGATAGTTATTGGGAATAATAATACAGCAACAGATATCATTGAACAAAAAGCATCTAATTTGGGATTTAATACTAAAACATTGACAAACAAGTTACAAGGTGAAGCTAGAGAAGCTGGACTAGGAATTGGAAAAATAGAACCTATTTCTCCACCTTATGTCCTTCTTTTGGGAGGGGAAACAACTGTTACTATTACAGGTGATGGTATTGGTGGCAGATGTCAAGAAATTTGTCTTGCTTGTTCAAAAGTAATTCAAGGAAAGGAAAAAGTTATCTTTGCAATTGGAACAGATGGAATTGATGGTACTTCAAATGCTGCTGGTGCAGTAATTGATGGGTTTACCTTTGAAAAAATCAAAGAAAAAGGACTAGATATTGATTCAATATTCGCTAAAAATGATACTAACTCCCTTTTCCAAAATATTGGTGATATCATTTATACTGGACATACAGG
>JAEOTI010000345.1 GCA_016839955.1 Candidatus Hodarchaeota archaeon
CCGAATCCCATATCCTGAAATGTTTCAAGATATTCGTTAATAGTCTGAGAAGATATTTTTAACGCTACTCTACGCCCCATTTCGTAGAATGTATTTCTTGATAAATCACCTAGGGTTAGTAATTGATAGAATAGTGTTCCTACTAACTCACGGGAGATAGATCTACGTTTTAATGTTTTTTCAGCTTTTTTCACATCTGTGATATCTTTTGTAATAAGTAAGATGACATTTTCACTTACTCTGATGTAATCTGCCAACAGCCATTTTTGTTTTCCTGTTGTCCGAAATTGATATTTTATCTCTTCTTTGATTGGTTTACCCTCTTGTAAAACAGTCTTGATCGTTTTGACAATCTCTGGGTGGTCAGTACCATACATGTCCATCAATGTAATGCCTATTACATCTTTTATACTATTGTTAGCAATTTCATAAGCAGTTCTGTTTGCTTGGGTTAAAATTATTGATCCATCCTGCTGTTTAGTCCAAATATAAGCAGGGTATGGTATGGCTTCAAAAGTTTCTCTAAAACGTTGTTCACTCGCCTTTAATTTCTCTTCAGTAGTTTTTCGCTTAGTCACATCTACTGCCATCATTCCTAATCCCTTCCCCACCTTAAAAATTCTAATGTCTAAAAATATTAAACCAACATCAGGATGATTGAAACTTTCTGACGCATAAATAGGTTGACCAGTATGGACTACTTCTAAATACTTATTTACACTTTCATGTGTATTTTTCAAAAGATTAATTAATTCTTTGAATTCCATCCCAAGAATATTTTGTTTAGTTTGGTTTGTAAACCATAGTTGGAGTCCTAATTTATTGATGTCTACTAATGCTAAATTTTCATCAAAAAGCATGAATGATTCTGGGGCAGATTCCATAAAAGCTTCTAATCGTTCTTTGTTTTGTTGGATTTCGACTTTAGCTAACTGTTGGTCTGTTACCCTTTGTTCTAACTCCAAAGTTAAAGCGATGATGCCTTCATTTGTTTTAGCTAATTCTTCTTCCAATTCTTTAATTAATAACGAACTATCCTTCATTTCACGCGCTCCTTAATCACTAATACAGTTGCGTCATCATGTTCTCTTGCTAGTTTATGAAGGAGTCTATGAGAAATCTCTGTAGCACTATATTTCAAATCAGAGAAATAATCATCCCAATTCCAATGAGAAGATATACCATCGGAAAACATAACAAGAAAATTGCTTAGATTCCATTTTGATTCAGATACTTTTGGAAATATATTTGAAAATCCTAAAATTCCACGTCTTACAATAAAATGAATCGGTTCTGATTTTGTATTAACTCGTAGTTCGATGTTCCCTACATTGGCAACACTAATAATTCCATTTTTCCAATCGATTCTTATCAGTGCCATTACAACTCCTCTTGTCCCCCTACAAACTCTTCCGACTCCCTGAAAAATACTAAACAAAGGACGATCATAATGATCTTCAATATAACTACGAGCTTTTCTAGCTGCACGATGAGCGAATTGTCCATGCCCCACCCCATCAATTACTCCGGCTAGAACATAATGATTCCATTTCTTAATCACAAAACTATCGCCATTTACAGTCATCCCAGGAAATGCTCGACTAGCAGCTCCGATATCTAACGGACAAAGTAATAACTCATTTTCAAGTTTTTTAACCCACTTCCTACAAGTTACCATAGAACCAGTCTCTGAATCGGGATTATTGGAAATAAAAAAATCGTCAAAAAGTCGTATTACGGTACCTAATCCATATCCAAGACTATCACTTGAAGAATAACCATCTGATATTACTATTTCAGGATTTTCTTGAAATCCTGAACCTGAATCCAAGGCAAGTATCTCAATTCCAATCTCATTTTCAATATAACACTTCTGAATTTTTATTAACCCGTGATCTCCGTACTTTAGAATATTGGAAGCAAGTTCTGAAATGACTAATACTATCTCTTCAAGGTTCTTATCGTTGAAACCGAGTTCTTGTCCAATCATTCGACTATGTTTTCTTGCTTCAACAACATCACTTTTATGACTAATATTAATTTCCACTGATCACAAGCCATCCATCATCTTTTTTTCCCATTTTCTTATTATTATTTTCGTCCCTTTGTTCAATTCTGATTCAATTTGTATTTCATCCATTAGTTTGCGAGCTCCAGGAAGTCCTAGTCCTAAACCTATACCTGTTGAGAATCCTTCTTCCATTGCCTGATTAACATCTGCTATTCCAGGTCCATTATCACTAAAGACTAATTCGATCCCTTTTCTTCTCTGATCATTGATTATTTTCCATTCCATATTCCCTTCCCCAGCATAACGAAAGACATTACGAGCTAATTCTGAAGCTGCAGTCACTATCCTTGTAATATCCGTAATACCAAATCCTATTTGATTTGCCGCTTCTCTGGCAATTATACGGGCTTCGACAATGTCTCCCTCTGTAGAAATTGACATTGTACCTGAATTTTCCAATCTTCACACCCGAATCAAAATTCTTTGAACAGATCTAAGGCTATATCGGCATCTAGAACAGTTTTTGTATTTCCTAAGGTCAAACCCAATTGAATTGTCGTAATTGCGACAGCAGGATGCATACCTGCTATTACTGTTTTTCCCCCCATGAGACCAACC
>JAEOTI010000346.1 GCA_016839955.1 Candidatus Hodarchaeota archaeon
AATCAATATCAAACTTTCTAGTACCATTTCCTACCATTTTAGTAACCCAGAGTAGTAAAGGAGTTTATAATGCCACTACAATCTCTTATGCCTCGGCGATTCATTGGGATCCTCCTTCAATCATTATATCAGTTGGAGATAAACTAAAAACTAACCAGAACCTCGAAGAAAATCCCAAATTTACTATTTGTATAATGAGCAATACTTTAGAATCAAAGAAGATTGCTAATGATGTAGGAACAACGTCTGGAAAACAAGAAAACAAGTTTGAAACAGTTGAGCTCTTAAATGAGCAGGGAGGACAAATGAACGGAAGCTGGCCTCCCTCTGTCCAAGGAACAGTGGTTGCACTATTTGGGAATATAGTCAAAAAAATTGAATATAAAGGTCAAAATCTGTTTATTGGAGAAGTTCATGGTTCAAAAATTGCAGAAAATCTACAGATGATTGATGAATTAGATAAAAACAAACTGTGGGGAGCATTGGATGAAGTTGCTCTAACCCATTCAAGTATATATGACAAAGTTAACCACTAAAGAGGTTCTTAAATTCATCTAATATGGAATCCTTTTAACATGGAATTTGATCTTACAGATCCGTTAAAAGGGCTGGAAAACCCTAATTTTAAGATTTGGGACTCCCATGTTCATATTTGGAGTGCAGATGCTTTTTTACCACTATCTGAGATTGGAGAGTTGTATGGCGTCACTCGTTATATGGGCATTGCGGCACCAGATGTTAAAGAAACATTAATCGAAGAAGGATTAGACGATAAAATAACCTTTGCTTATTATTTACCAATTGATGCCTTTTCTGATCATGAACCAGAGAGAATAATTTCTGCAATAGATGAGGCACACACTAATAATTATTCAATGGTTAAAATGTGGTTTGGGCCCAGATTTCTAGATTATTTTAAAGCTGACAAACCATTTGCCATGAATCTCCCGATATTTAATCCTGTCTTTTCATTAATAGAAGATTATTCTATTCCGATGGACATACACGTAGCAGACCCAGATTTTTGGTATTCAACAAAATACCAGGATATTCAAAAATATAGAACAAAAAATCAAGCTTTGAATGAATTTAGAGACATTCTAAGGAATCATCCAAAACTCAAAACGATTAGTGTACACTTTAATAGTTTACCAGAGGATTTATCGCAATTAAAAAATGATTTAGACGTGTTTCCAAACTTATATATCGATACTGCTTCTACAAAGTGGATGATCAGAGAGTTAGGAAAGAATATTAAAGAAACCAAGAGTTTTTTTGAGAAATATTACAAGAGAATTCTCTTTGCAACTGATCTTTCGGTAGGTTGGGAAAATCATGGGGAAGAATATCTAGCAACAAGATATTGGTCTCAAAGATTATTCTGGGAAACCCAAGTCAAAAAAGTTCCATTACCATTTCCAGATAGCGATAATCCAGAACCTCCTACTTATATTAATGGGCTCGGTCTTTCTAAAAAGATTCTTGAGTATTTCTACTGGAAAAATGCAGAAAAGTTCTTTGCTTGATACTATCGAGAATTCAGAGACCCCGTAAATTTTCTGAACGAAGAAACCTACTCGGATTTTCCAAAGCTTGTGAAAGGATGTTTACAAGCCTATCTTTATCTTTCATTAGTATTCCTCCTAAGGGGAGATAATTAGAGGCATGATTCGTACGGAAAACGGTATCTGTCTGGTTTGAAATATTTTCAAGAATAACCAGTAATTCATGCAAGCTTTCACTTGATGATAGTGGTTGAAATAATCCTTTCTTGGTATCTCTATAAATTTCTGTTCCTTCAGGGATCATTAGTGTAAGAGCTGCAAGATAATCGGGATCAATCTTACTTAACATGCTAGCGGTGTTTTTTGCATGATTTTGTGATTTTTCACGTCCTGCTAATCCGAGAATTATCATAACAGAAAAAGGAATACCTATTTTTTTAATTTTATTTGAAGCCTTAATATTTTCTTCTCTACTGACACCTTTATTGATATTTTTTAGAGTATTATTATCACCAGACTCTAAACCTGTATAAATTATACCAATACCTGCATCTCTGAGTTGGGATAGCTCGTCATCAGTTTTCCTCAGAATATCGGTTACACTTCCATAAATTCCTATCCTGTTTAAAAGAGGGAAATTTTCGTATAATAAATGACAAATCTGGATCAATTTGGAAGTTTTTATTGCTAAAGCATTCCCATCAGCAAGGAAAATTCTTTTAACGTCTCTATATCCAGAATTAAGGGCATCATTTATGTGCTGTTGAAGCTCAGAAAGCGTTTTGACTTTAAAATTCTTCTTTCGATAACTTACACAAAAAGTACAAGGAGAATTCTTTGAACATCCAATTGAGGCCTGTAGAATCAAACTTCTAGCTTCGCTTGGAGGTCTCCATATCGATCCTTCATATCTTAACATTTTTCTACAGCTTTCTAAGTTTGTAATTAGTAGATGAAATTTTTTTAATCATTATTGTCTTCTTGGGACTAGGAAAATAATTTTATTCATAGTACTTAATTTTGAATATATGAGATTTGGACTCCTCCTTCCCTCCTCAAATAGTACTATGGAACCAGAATTAAATTCTGTTTCAAAAAAACTTCCTACATCTGTTTCTGTACATACAGCAAGATTAACTCTTAGAAATGTAGATTCTGAGTCTTTATTTGGTAT
>JAEOTI010000347.1 GCA_016839955.1 Candidatus Hodarchaeota archaeon
TACTGAACGTGTCTTACGACTAGCAAACGCTTTTACATCATCATCAGAAAAATCATAATTTAATGCAATCTCAGCAGCCATTTCTGGTTTTTTTCCTTGAAAAATTATTGGTAAATAAGGAATAGTATATTCAGCTGCTTTAGTTGTTGAACAATGACTGAAATGACTGATTTTTCTAACACGATCAAGACGTTCGCGTCCTTCTTTTCGTAATGTACCAAAATATGGGAAGTTTGCTTTTTTCCACTCATACGGGCTTTTCTTTGCAGAATTTATTCCTGCAGAGATATTAAAATAGATGTGTTTAAGGAGGTGCCAACCCTGACGGACCCAAATTTGTTTAAGATACCGGTCAGCTCGCGCTATAGTATTGTACATCTCCACTAATTCGTCATAGCTTGTTGCCCATTGATGAGCGTTCTCATACACCCAACCAAGTAAGCTTCGATACTTATCAGGGATGTCCAACTCTTGGACACTTTGATGTGCTTCAAAAGGTGCTTTACCTGAGAAGATTTTATTGAGCATTGGAAATATTTGAATGGTAATATCTCGACCACTAATTGCTTCAGCAACCTGCCTTGCTGTAACTTTTTTTAGTCCAAAACAGCATCCTTGAAGATCACTAATTGCTGCTCGAAGATCTCCTCGAGAATTATCTGTGATTATTCGAATAGCCTTTTCATCTATCTCAATCCCTTCTTTTACAGCAACTGACCCCAGAACCTTAGCTATGGTTCTTTTGTCAATAGTCCGGAATTCTATTATCAGACAACGGCTGTATAAAGGTTGAAAACCTCGCACATATCCGTTATCAGTCATTATTACCGGGAAAAGACTTTTATCCACTAAATTTGCTAAAGCCCCCACACCTCCCCTCTCCCTACGTTTTGATAACCCATCAACTTCATCTAACAATAAAATCTTTGTTAGAGAAGTCTCATCTAACGATTTCGTCTTTGCGATATCACTTATTGCACTGATGGCTTTTTGACTACGCCAATCACTCGCATTGATTTCTGTAACACTTATTTTCTTATCTTTCGCTAGTGCATAAACTAGAGACGTCTTCCCCACACCTGGAGGTCCACGGAGAATTACTCCTTTGTTTTTCTCCATTTTTGGGTTCCATACTTTGTACCATTGTAAAAATCGGTTGACACATGTGGGGTTACCAACAACTTCCTTAATCGACGATGGACGATATCTTTCGGTCCAAATGGCCATTCGACCACTACCTTAGTGTAACCATTTCTGCAAGTAAAGCAGCCAGTTGGATTTCTTCATTTGCACCTTGAGTTAATCGTGCATCAAACTCGCCAATTTTTTGAAGTAACCTAACCTTTAGGTTCTCTTCTATTGTTGAGCTTAAAGCTCCAGAGTAAATTTGACGAATGACATCTTTTCCTGATAAACCATAATGATAGAGTAACTCTCGAAGCTTTTTTCGAGCTTCAGCGAAATCTCTATCACCTAAACATAATCCAATAAGATCTTGAATTTCCTGGGGCTTTACTCTAGCAGTAACCTCATAAACAACCGATTCGTTAATCTCTGAAGCTATTGATGAGCTAGCTTGTAAAACATTGAGCAACCGTCTTAGATCACCATCAGCAACTACAGTTAATGCGTTTGTACCATCTTCAGTTACAACTAATTCTTCTTTCTCAACAACAATAAGGATACATTCTTTTATGGCTTCCTCAGAAAGTGGACGGAATCTAAAAACAGCACAACGTGATTGAATAGGCAGTATAATTGAAGATGAATAATTACATGATAAAATAAACCTACAACGAGGGAAAGATTCCATAGTTCGTCTAAAAGCTTGTTGAGCGTCGGACGTAAGATTATCAGCTTCATCTAAAAGAATCATACGAAAAGGGGCATCACCAGATGGAAGTAAACGTGCATAGTCTTTTACTCTGTTACGAATAACGTCAATCCCACGTTCGTCGCTGGCGTTTAACTCTAAAAAATTATTAGAGAAGGTTCGACCTAATATCTCTCGACCCAATGCCAATGCTGCAGTAGTTTTTCCAACACCTGGAGGCCCAGCAAAAAGAAAATGTGGCATATCCTCTGAAACCTTTGCAGCCACAAAAGCCTTTAAACGATCAACTATTGTATTTTGTCCTAAGATATCTGCTAATCGGCTTGGACGATATTTTTCTGTCCACATCATTATTTTTCATCGCACCAAACATTAGTGTATTTGCAAATAAGTTACGAATTGATCCTTTTTAATAACCTGAGAGTTCTACTAAGGATTTTTGGGAAACAAATATTTATTCTTATAGATTAGTGACTTATGTTACTTTATGGGGATATTGAAGACCTCATTGAAAAAAGAGGGGAATAGGAGAGATCCAAGGTTTTAAAGCCTCGAACTCCCCTGAAGCTTCTCAATTCTTTTTAATAAAAAGGGAATTCTACCAAAAAAAGTTGGCTACTACTTTTTCTTCTTCTTTTTAGCTGCCTTCTTTTTTGTAGGAGCTTTCTTTTTGGGAGCTGCTTTTTTCTTAGCAGGAGCCTTCTTTTTGGGAGCTGCTTTCTTTTTTACTGGGGCTTTCTTTTTGGGAGCTGCTTTTTTCTTTGGCGGCACTGTCTTTGGAGCCTCCTTTTTAAGTGGTGGAGTTTCCTTCTTAGGAGCTTCTTTCTTAGGAGGTGGAGCTACCTTCTTGGGAGGTGGAGCTACCTTCTTGGGAGGTGGAGCTACCTTCTTGGGAGGTGGAGCTACCTTCTTGGGAGGTGGAGCTTCTTTCTTAGGAGGTGGAGCTACCTTCTTGGGAGGTGGAGCTACCTTCTTGGGAGGTGGAGCTACTTTCTTGGGAGCCGCCTTTTTCTTGGGAGCCGCCTTTTTCTTGGGAGGTGCTTTTTTCTTAGGAGGTGCCTTTTTCTTAGGAGGTACCTTCTTTGGAGGCGGTGCTTTAGGGGGTTCTTCCTTCTTTGGAGGTTCCTCCTTTATTGGGGGTTCCTCCTTCTTTGGTGGAGGTGCTTTCTTTTTCGGCGGTTCTACCTTTTTAGGTGGTGCAGCCTTCTTAGCAGGTGCTTTTGCCTTTGCTTTCGCTTTACCAGCTAAAACACCTTCTTCAAGAGTAGCTACATCCTCATGCCAAATATCAGCCTTTGCTGCTTTCGGAAAGCAGACTGGGCACTTCCCTTTAGGGTAATACGTCTTGCATTTCTTGCAGATAGGCATTTGGATACTGTCTCCTCAATGATTAACTTGATTATGTTGTATAAGGGTTCCAATTATATTTGTTAATTCTCGAAGATTTTGTTAAAGAAGCCTCACGTCCAATTAAATCTATTGTATGGACTCTGGCAACTACCCAACCAAATATCTTCTCATAAGACCTTCCACGAAATAATAAGACCTTTAGAGTTAAAAATAGCATTTATTGCGATTTTAGAGAAAAGAGAGAGATACGAAGCTTCAGGACGACTTTTAAACTTAGAATCAAGAAATGTATGATTTAGTTTCCTCTTAGCAGTTCATTGTAAAGATTTAGTTAAATATAAAATCAACAAAAAAAATCATTCATTACTAAGAAGAAGAATTATAGAATTTTATAAATTGTTAAAGGTATAAACTTATATTTGTAGAATTGGAGCAGATATTAGTGACATTTGAAACAAAGCTGTTCAGATTGTTCTTGTTTTCTTTAAATCTTTGAAAAAGCAAGATTTTATTTTTAAACAAATAATCTTTCTAGTCTATTTAAATATTAAACAACTCTTTTTCTAATGTGTAAAGGTCTTTTCTTAGTTTCTTGTTAATTTATTGGAGCAGAATTCAAAGATAGTTTTTCAGTTTTAGCTTAATCAAAAAATTTTTGCTAAAGAAAGTTTCTACGTTTATATTTTAATTTTACTTAATCTCCAGAGTTGAATCACAAAGTATTTAGTTTTCTAACATTAAAAATCATAATAATTCTTCAAATGTCTAATGCTTTGATTTTTTTAAGAGACACTGTGCCTGAAATTACCTTAAAAAAATTTTTAGAGTAAATTATATAGAATAAAACGAAATTAGAAATTAATACTTTTTTAAAAAGAAAAAAAGTGGATAAGAAGCTCATAGAAGAGTCATAAACTCATCATCTAGAGCCTCAGCTTCCGGTTCTTCCTCAACTGTTTTCTTGGTGGTTTTAGCGAGAGGTAAATCCATACCTGCAGCTGCCTCATCACTAGCATAAATAGCACTAGAACTTTCGGTAATATCAAACCCACGAGCAATCGTATTCTGAATAACGGCAACAAGAGCTTTAATGGCAGCTAAATCTTCCTCAAGAGCATTTACTCTTTCACTGATGTTTGCTGCAGCTGATAAAATTTCTGGAGCAGGAAATCGAACTCTTGTCCGATACTCTATTTCGTAGGCACGTGGTAATAGATCTTCTACTGCATCTGTTGGTGTTTTAGATTCGGCAGGGAGGGCAGATTCAGTTTTATCATCTTCTGGAACGGTCCAGGCAGGAATTATCTCCTCTGAGTCTGTTGTGTCTATGTCTTCTTGAGCCCCAACATCGTCTTCAGATTCTTCTTTTTGAGCTGTTTTAGACTCCTTTTTCTTCTTTTTAGCCAATTCCTACCCTTTCCATGAATTTAGTCTAGTTTACTGTCTCGAAATACTTGAAGAAGGACTCATTATCTTCTCTGTGTTTCTTCATGATCGTTCGTGTTGCTAGTCGTTGACCATTAGCCACAGATTTCTGAGCGTCCTTTGCACGAATGACATTCATTTCAGAGGCAAGATCTGGCCAGAGTTTATCAATTTCTTCCTTCAATCGAACCTCCATGTAGGGATACTGGACAGTTCCTCCAACGAGTAAAACACAACGTAGAAGTTGGATTGGATCAACATCTAACTGTTCGGCTGCTTCTATCATATCCCAAATAAGTAGATGTAGGCTTTTCTCTGAATGGAATCCATAATTTTCGGGTTCAAACAGCATTGTAGGAACGAAATCATCATCTGATTCAACTTTTAACTCGACACTACCAGATTTCAGCATAATAGGAGGAATCTCTCCTTCTTTGAACGCTGATTTTGTCTCATCTAAAGTTCTTACACGACCATATTTGTACAGATGGGCTAAGAATTTATCAGGACGTTTATATCCTTTAGCTCTTGGTAAAAGATTGGCCATGAATCGCCTTTCAAGAGTTTCACCCGCAAGAGGTTGTCGAATCATTGTTTCAGGTAATGGAACTACCCCAGCTTTGTCTGCAAGCAAACAAAAGCCTTTAGTATCTCCACCGCCTATGTCAATAACGGTACATGAGCCAGATGGGCTACGTTTTTTTACATCAGCGCCATTCGCCATAATAGCAAGGAAAGTCTGCGGTCGGGAGTAGAAAAAGCTGAATTGTAAGGCTTTCAAAGATTGTCGATGTTGATCAATAAGTAGTGTTCTGCTTACATCTTCTTTCAATTGAGTAACAGTAGCGAATACAGCCCATTGACTTCGAACATCTGGGTTTAGTAGTGACCCACCATAAATGTTTTCCTTTTTTTCAAGTTCAAATGCTTCATCTGCCTGTTGACAGCAGTGAATATAGCTTACTCGGAGGAGATCTGGCTCCTTTATCCAAGCATCTTCGAGAACCGAGACTTCTTCTGCCTTACTCTTTAAAATGCCGATATCGTAGGGAGTATAAAGTCCTGGGGCCACATCAACATCACCCCCCGCATCTTTGATCTCTTTGATGGTACTTTCTCTAACTCTATAGAGTTTGTTCCGGAAGGTGTGAACTGGCTCCCACGAATCTGTTCGAGTGGAATAAACACTCATCTTTACGTGGGAAGTCCCAAGGTCAACCGCCATAATGCCCAAGGGCAACTCTTTTGCCATGATTTTTCACCATTATTCTATAAAAGGTTCAATTATAATAAGGAGCATCTATCCGTCCTTAATAGTCACTGTTACCATTCTTTGAATGCAACAGACGGATATCCCTTAATTTCGTTAGTTTAGGACATGATACATGCTTAATCTTTCTAATATGTTTTGATGCAAATAAGTATTGAAAAGATATTCTTTCAAACCCTTTTGTGAATTATTTGTTTTTCCTTAAAAGACACAATATTAGCCGGAAAAAAAGAGATTGTTCATTGTTTTAAAATTAGACTCAATTGTTTGTAATAATACATACTCAACTCAAACTTAAAGTGATTTCCCAATATACTGAACTGATAACAAGGTTTTTGGTAATAATTCATATGGACTTATGGAATCTGAATTATTTGAATAATTATTCCTTTAATCGAATGAACCTTCATAATCACTCTACTTTCTCTGATGGCTCATTCCATCCCTCTACAATTATTGAGTATGCACTGAATAACTGTAAAATAAATAAAATTGGAATATCCGACCATTATTTTACAAAAAAACTTTTAGAACGATCTCTACACCTCAGAAATCTCCAAAAATACATTGATACGATCAAAACGATTGCAAAGAAAGTTGGACCAAAGATAAAAGTTCTTATTGGTCTCGAGGTGGATTTTTCGTCACGGACACCAGATATTCTCTCTCTTCCATATTCAGAATTGAACCAACTAGATTTTATTTTATTTGAATACGTCAATTCTAAGCCTTGGGATGGATTTAGTTTTTCAGATCTAATTAAAGTAAGAGAGTTTATTGAAATTCCTTTAGGAATAGCGCATTGTAACTTTCGTGACGATTTATTAACTGAAAAAAATTCAATTGGACTAATTAAACTACTTTCTGATTCAAATATTTTCCTTGAGTTGTGCCCAGGACCAAGAAATACAATTTCAACAGTTTGGGGTTCTCAACCATACTATAGATTAGCAGAAGAGCTTTTTCTCTTAATAATTGAAGAAGAAATTCCAATTAAATTTTCTGTTGGCACAGATACCCATACCAACATCTCTGATGTTTGTAAAACAAGTGATGCAGAGAATTTTCTCCAAGAACACCAGTTATTCTCTCAATTAATCTCTATTTAGGCAAAACGTTCTGCATTTTGCCGAATCCTTTCTAGTCGTGTAATGTTAATACCTGTTTTCTCTGAAAATGCATTAAGATCTGTAATTCGAAGAAAATCTTTGATTGTACTAATTCCATGTTCCCTTAGCAAGTCGCGGGTCATTGAACCAACGCCTTTAACTTCCACAATTGGTCTTACGCTTCCATCTCTAACCATTATGCCGGGTTTCGCTTCGATATCTTGAGCTTGTTGTCGTAAAAGTTCATTTTGTTCTTCTAATTCTTCGATTCTAGTTTGTAACGAAAGAACATCTTGAAGAGCTTCATCTAATTCAACTGCTTTTGCTTCCACTTGAACCTGAAGCTGACGAATTACTATCTCAACTGTGTTTATGTAGTCTTGATCTGTATCTGGCTTTCTACCAAACCTTTTTCCAAACAAAGTGGATTCATCAAGGACAAGTTCAAAATCTGTACGAGCTTTAATCGTAAATTCTAATTTGAATGCCTCTTCAGCAATTTTTCCGAAAAATAAAACTCTGCGAACTTGTTCAGCGGCGATGTCTTCCTCAGCGGTGAGTTCCATATATTCTTGGACCAAGAGATCACTCTTTGAGGTTATTTGATCACCCGCTCCGCAAATAGGGCAAGGTAAGCGAGTGAAGTAAGTACCACATTGTTCGCAAATCGGCATAATAGTATTGCTCACAGATTTTTTTTAATTTATAATATTGCTCAAGAAATTGGTTTTAAAATTGATTTAGGAGATTAATTAAAAGATTAGCAATAAGAACCTTATTTATGATTTTCTTGATAAGATCACTGAAACGAAATCTAATTGATTTCAAAGATGCTCTTTATACCAAGTGCTAATTATTTGAGTAACTTCGTAATAAAATTCTGCATTTGTTAAGTTATGGTCTGCAAACGGTTGGATTTTAAGAATTCTTGGTTTTTTCGCTTTATCAAAGAGCTTTTTCACTCCATTAAGTGGAATTAACTCATCTTGTCCACTTGCTAAAATGAAAAGTTTTCGTGGAGAAATTGTATGAACAACAGCCATTGGATTATTTTTCTCAATAAGGGTTTCCTGCTTTAAATCGTCAATCTTTCCAGGTTGATTTAACCCACGGACTTCACCTGGCATCATTAAATCCATAGTCTGAAAAGTCTCAGGAATCCATGGATAATTCATAAAGTCATGACTATCATAAACTGGGGCTCTAACTACTGTTAATTTAACTTCTTTTCGTTGGGAAGCCACACAGATTGCAATAGCGCCCCCTAGTGATTCACCGTAAATTCCTATTCGATTCTCATCAACTTTACAATGTTCTTGGTGCTGTAAAAAATCCAGAGCGTCAAAACCATTCTGTATTTCACCTTGAATTGAAAATTCTCCATCTGATTGGCGAATCCCTTGAAAATCAAAACCTAAATAGACAAAACCCTTCTTCACTAAGGACATTCCTACCCCCGCTAATTTCTCAGCATTTCCTGGAAACCCATGAAAATATACTACACCAGGATAAGGAGGTTGAAATCTCTTTATTGTAGGGTATATCAAGTCTCCATACAATTTGTTGCCATTACTCTCAAATTCTATTTCTTCATGGTGAAAAGACATAACTAGGTTCCTCATCGTAATATTAAGAAGGATTTTCCGCAAAATAATTATAAATATTAATAGTTATCAATTTTTATTCATAATGGGATATTATAAAACGGTTTAAGAAAAAAACAATTAAGCGAAAAACCTTTGTTTATTTGATTCCTTTACTAATAAAACTGGAAAATTTGGTTTATTCCTATTAGTTTTTTGATTAAAGTAAGAGATGATGTTCTTGAAATCACAAACAACTGGTATTGAATATGATATTAAATTCCAACCTGTTTACAGCCTACTTGAAGTTAGTCTCGATCAAGGAATAAGTGTCAAAGGTGAAGCAGGCAGTATGGTCTTTATGGACCCAAATATAGACATAAAGACTAAAAAATCAGGTGGAGGCCTTTTTAAAACAGTTAAACGAATGGTGGCAGGCGAAGCTTTCTTCATTAACGAATTTAATGCTGCTCGAGGTCCTGGAACAATCGCATTTGCACCTGGATATACTGGTGACATGATGCACATTCCAATATCTCCTGGGGAACAAGATTTTGTCATCTCTGGAGGAGCTTACATGGCTTCTTCAATGAATCTCGACACTGATACTAAATTTCAAGGTTTTAAAGGACTTTTTTCAGGAGAAAGTCTATCATTCTTACGGTGTCGTGCATTAGAGGATACTGGTCCGGCTGATTTGTGGATTTCAGCCTACGGTGCTTTTCGTGAATTTGACCTGGAAGGTGGTGATGCACTAATCCTTGATACAGGACATTTAGTAGCCATGGATTCATCATGCCAATACAATATTCGTAAAGTTGGAGGTTGGAAGAGCACTATTTTCTCTGGAGAAGGCTTAGTTCTTGATTTGAAAGGTCCTGGA
>JAEOTI010000348.1 GCA_016839955.1 Candidatus Hodarchaeota archaeon
TCTCATGGATTCCGTTTGTATATGTAGCAAAAATAATCATTGAGAATGTTCAAAACAGGCATATTAAATTGATGATCATATTATTCCTTTGCCTATATCCAATATCTTGGTCTTCAGTTGAACTTTATATCAATAGAAATTTCACGCAAGGAACTGGGCCATTATTCCAGCAAAATACTTATTATAATGATATGAGTGATCTCCATTCAATTTTAGAATATGATTCAAACTATATTAGTATTACAGCAATTAACGGTTCTTATTTCAAAACGGTGGCTTCCCCTGCAGCTTATGAAGCAGCTGAAATTCGTCATCATCGTGCCCGCTTTTCTTTTCCAGTCTGGATAAATATTACAAGAAATGTAACAATAGAAGTGAAGCTTCGGACCCTAAACGGTGCTTATTGGGGAATACTTTTGTATCCAGTGAGAAGCGATTACGCTTCTGGATATGGGTCGCTTGCATATGAACAGCAATATCTCGTTGCGAATTCATCATTTCAGATTTACAGATTCGTTGTTAACAATCGCTTTTTAGCACGAAAGCTCTCTTTCACTATTGATGGTGTTGTAAATGCAACAGCTATATGGGATTACATAAAAATTTACTAGGAAACTTCTTCAGTACTCAATTAGGTTGCAAACTTCATCGAGTATCTCATAGTTATAACAACTCATTGACAAATTGTTTTAAAAACGTGATACTGTGTTAATAACTGCCGTTCAAATCAATTTTATAACCGAGCATTATCATTACGAGACTTCTCCGTGATTATGCGAACTCTGTTTTTGTTTCTTTAATAATATCAATAATTGCCTTGAATAAGCCAACAAGAAAACCACCAATAACAACTAGAGTCCAAAAAGGTTGCCACACAATTATACCTGGGTAATTTTGAGGAGATTGTGTAAGAATTGAGAAAAAGACATAAAACATTAAAGTGGAGAAAACAACGAGGAAATAAGCAATGGCCATGCAACAAAAAACCATTACTGTTTTCCTAATGGCAAGGTTCCAGTATTCGGTTTTTACTGATTCAGATTTTGATTCTGATGACATTTGTTTAGCACTACATTATGTTGCTTATCATTGACAATAAATATTTTTTCTCTAAAATTAATTATCAAATAATTTCTTTAGAGTTAATGCTGTTATATACATTCATAAGTAAGAATAAAGGCTTTATATGCTAAAGAAAGAACTTTAGTTAGAAGAGAACCTCATAGAGCAAGAAATCTGAATTTCCAGGTATGGTTATAAGAGTAAAGCTTGAGCTGTTATCCAACGATTGGAATAAAACTGATTTAGTCTTAATCTGAGTAATAAAAAGATCATAATACAGATTTTGTATTGATGGTACCACGATAAATTTTAAAGAAACGTTTAGATTAAAATTGTGATCTGTTTCAATGATATGGGGAATTGGGTTACGAAGAACTTCAATTAAATCTGTTAGATTTGTACTCGTGAAGAAGAGATCACCTTGGAAGAGGTCTCGCTGGTAATAAATATCAATTGCTGGTTGTTTTGTGAAAAACTGTATACCTGGTGTTCGCACAGTCAGTATTGCCGCAAGAGGTTGATTCTGTTGTTGAATAACTGTTACAAGCTCTTGATATTCGGGCCTGTACTCATATTCATGAATAGCATGAAACTCTGCTAAATCTCCTTGTACGTATATTAGTAAATAACCCTGCACAGCAAGCGGGATGATAATGGCTCCGAGAAGAAGAATTTTACTTGCTCTTGGAACATAATTTCCACATCTAAACGAATTGAGTGCTTGGACCAGATTCTGAAGAAACATACTTATCCCGTTTTTGTTGATTTTCGTATCAAGCAAGTTGAGTAATCGCGCCACTAGATCTTTTCTAAGAAAAATAAGAATTATTACGCTAATTCCAATAGCTAAAATCATTAGAATTACAGGATTAGAATAATAGTCCAAAGCCGCTTTGTTATAATTAAATCCAACTGTTTCCTGAGTTTCTTCCGTTATTGACAATGATTCTAACGGGATTAGGTAGTAAAAGCTTAAACAACCAAGGAGGGCGAATAATATTGCTGCAAAGTCCCGTATTGTTTTACTATCAATTTTATTCGTTAATTGATAAAAACCCCATGAAATACAAAGTATCATTGGGATGATAATAGGAGCTAAATAGCGAATTGAACTATCAAGATAATATGTGGACCAAATTCCAAAAAATATAAGGATCCAAATAAGGGGTGCGGTGATTGGACGAAAATCTTTCAGTGAGAAAACCTTGAGGATGAACCAAGGTAAAACAAAAACACTTCCCAAAAATAAAATACCTATCGCAGATATAAAATTGATTCCATGAACATTTTCAAGCGTACGTAATAGGGGGTTCTGAAATTGCTCTGGATAACTCCACTTAATTGCTTGACCTAATTGGAAGTAAAGATTGTAGATTTCTTCCCAAACAGATTTCGATAAGGACATTCGGTTGTTAAGCCAAAAGCTTCCTATTACCATCGCAATTCCAATTAAGAGAATTCGAATGAATGACCAGGTAGGATAATCTACTGATTTTTCTTTTACAATAAAATAACATACAGCTCCGAAAGTAATCATAATTGTCAAAGCAACACCAAAGTATATTCTCGTTGCTGCTTGAATACATAGAAAAGCTCCAAGAACAGGTATAATCAACAAGCGTAATATTTTTCCTTTTTTTCCGGTAGGAAGCCATAAAATGAGAATTAACGGTAAAACCCATGCTGTTATTTTAGTTAATATTGCAGAAATTATTCCTATTCCCATAAATAGTCCAGATATCTTTTTTGATGGGGTTTTGTACCATTTTAAGCTAAAATAGCAAGCTACAGAAAAGAAATAGCTAAGATAGAGATCCTGGTAGAAAGCCCATAGATTCATCAACCAATATGTAAAAGGAAGAGTCATCATGAAAATTGCCGCAATCAAAGCAAGCGATTGGTTATCAAATAATTCCAGAGAAAAGTCATAAACCAACATAACTAAGCCTATAAGAAATAAAAAAGGAATTATTTGGATAGCTAGCTGATTTGTTACATAATAACAATAAACATAAAGAAGCACATTAAGAGGGCTTTTAACTACTGGCAAGAACGATAGATAATTTACTTCTGTTATTCTCCCTGATTGGTAAAAAACCTCTGCTTCAGGAAAGTAGTAGTAAAAAGCGTCAAAACCACGTAAGGGTAATATTGTTTCAAGAATAATATAATCAAAAAGAAGAAAACCAAGAAGAAAGAATCGATAATCCTTAAAGGTGCCTAATTCAAACTGAAGGTGTTCAAGGTTTGCTAGTATTCTACGGAGCATATAGTATCCTATAATTATGCTGATTATCAACCCCAATAAAAAGTAGATCAAACACCAGCTCTTAAAATCAATTAGATCAAAAGAAGAGCCAAAAAACGAAATGGTTAGAACCCCGTTTGGTTGAATTCCAATCAGAGTGAGAGGGAAAATTAAACTGAATGACCCAAGCAATAAGAAAATATTGAAACATTCAGTTTTACGAAAATTGTATCCCCCAAATCTATTTAGAACTTTCCAAAGCCCGACTCCTACTGTTAAAATTGTTATAATTGGCAATAAATCAAGTAATGAGACCATTAATTTGACCTCTGAAAGGTAAAATGCTTCTAATTAAATTTCCAAAGGATGTAATAGGAGGTGGTACAACATCTTACTGGTTACAGATTGTATAATCAGTATGGCTTCGCTATGGCTTAATGTTAAAATTTTTAGTGGTTTCTAATACAAACAATATTAAGCAGTAATTTTATTATTCTCGTGACTATTCAAAGTAATTATAGCTAAAAAAGAAATTTGCTCAATATTTTAACTTTTGGAGATAAATTTCAATTTTTACCCTTCTTAAAGGTGCCTAGCCATTGTTTGTGAAGTTTACAATCCGAATTATTGGTAGAAGCAAAAAACATTCCTTCAGATCTATTATAGGCTTTGCTCTTATCATTTCCATGATGATTGCTGCTTCTGGGGTGATTTCTGGTTTCTCTGCAGAAATTTTTGGGATAACTAGAAAAGCTGGTGACTCTCCTAGTATATTTATTCAACCAAATAATCAAAATGAAGAATTATCTCCTGAAATCCTTACAATGATAAATCATACGAATATTAAACACGTTTTACCAGTTGCTGAAAGAAAAATTCTATTTTCCTCAATTAATGGATCAGTTTCAACAATTATCGTTGGGATTAATATCTCAAAATTAATGAATTATTACTCAAAGGCGGATATTTATGCTGGAAGAAGCCCTCTGTTTAATGATAACGCTACTGAGTGTTTGATAGGAAAAGATATTCATCATCTAACTGGTTCCTCAAAAATAAACCTTACTGATACCACTTTCAAGACTGAATATCAATTAAATATCGTCGGTCTTATCAAAAATGTTAAAGAATTTCAACGTGCCATTCTTATTGAACTTAAGGACTACTTAATGATTTTTAATGAAAGCTCAACCCACAACGTGTATCAGCGGATCAAAATCAGCTTAAATAACGGTCGGTTTGTACAAGAAACAATCTCAGAACTAGAAATTATCCTAAAAGATTTCTCCCAGGGTTTGATCATTAAACCAGAACAGCAAACGGATATTTTTACAGACAGTCTCTTTTCTGACATTATTAATCAATTGAGCTTATTATTTGGAGTGTTGTTTTTCATTGCCTTAATACGAATTTTTCACGCTACTTCCTGGTTTGTACGAAAATATGAACGAGATCTGTTAATTATGAGAGCAATGGGTATGTCTACTATACAGGTAATATCACTAATAGTATTATTGGCTGAAATAATTGGAAATTTAGGATTTTGTATCGGCTTTTTTTTTGGAATTTTGATCCCATCTATGATATTTACTCTTTTGTCAATTGTCTTTGGTGGAGGTCTTATGATCCCAGAGTTTGACATCACTACGATTCTACTCTTGATAATTTTTTCCAATCTTGTGTCAGTCGTTGCAGCATTATATCCTGCCATTGTCATTGCTCAAAAAGAACCAAGTACTCTTTCATTATCCACTCATGGTATAGATAGGTAGGAATCTCAGATTGAAAGGTCTACTAAAAACAAATACTTTTATTTTGGCAAGAATAAAGATATTTACTTTCAGGGATCTTGGACTGTTTCTAACTGGCATAATTCTTGTTTCCATGACTTCGGGGGCGATTGGTGCATTTATGTTTGGAGTAAGTGAAGAAGAATTCTTTATTGGGGGAGCAGACAACATCTTGATTGTCGCGGAACCAGGGACTACTACGCCTCTTACAAGCAAAGTTCCTGATTATCTTCAGGTAGATATACAAAGAATAAAAGGAGTTGTCGCAGTCAGTCCAGAAACCATATGTATCTCCATTGCTCAAGATTTAGATGATAGTCCTCTGATTGTACGAGGGATTACACCAAATTTCTCTCTACTTACCAACACAAGCTTGATAGAAGGTTCGTGGTTCGATCCAAATTATGGTGACGCTACTAACATTCATGTCAATGGAGCGATGGTTGGATATCTCTTGGCGGAAGAACATAGCTTGTCTTGCGGTGACATACTCCAATTGGCAAGTACTAGGACTAATGTGTTGATGGAAGTGGTAATAACTGGGATAATTCGTTCAGATTCTCCAACTGATGAAGAATTACTTGTATCTTTGTCTACAGGTAGGACTCTGCTTAAGATTCGTGAGGAATCTAATTTTGTATCTTTTCTTCGGGTTCTGGTGGACGAAAAGATTATTACCAAAGAAAAATTATCTGAATTTCTAAATGATGAATTTACAGTTCCATTTTTACTTAGTTCTAAAGATCCTGAAATTGCATCCACTTTAGTGGGAACACCAATTGTAGCGTATACTCCACATGGTACTCATGTGGCAACACAATTATTCCAAGAAGGAAATAGAACAGAATTTCAATTGAAATTTGGTACATATGAGTTTGTGGCATCACATCCTAAAACGCAGAATAGTCCTCCCATATCTGTGTATGTAAATCGTAGTTTTTCGGATCCTTTTGAAATAGCAATCGGAAGTTTATATTTCGATCTGCAACTAAATATTACTTATAACAAAGAACCAGCTAATAATGCTTCTGTATTTCTTGAAGAGAAGTTTCACCGGAAGGAAAATTATACTTCTCAGACAAATGTGGATGGAATAGCTCAATTTCATGACATTGCAGAAAATTTTTATGATGTTTTCGTTCAATATGGAGAGAATGAAAAAAATACAACGATTAAATTAAACAAATCAATGCATATTGATATAGAATTAATGAATTACTTTTCATTAAATATCTTGAATATTTCATCTGGAAAGGAGGTTCACGGAGGAACTGTAACGATTTTCAATGCGAGTTATCAGAAGATTTCTTCTGATTATCAAAGTAACACACCAATTTTCCTGGATCCTGGAAAATTTCAAGTTGAATTCAGTCATAATCAGATTTTTAGGGAGTTCTCTACAGTTATTAAAGAAGCTGTAAACAAAACAATCTACGTTGGATTCGCTTTTTTAGACGTTTTGGCTCGCGGAGAAAATGAAGAACCTTTAGATTCAACCAATGTAAGTATCACAGGATTTAATGAGACTATCGCTCATGCTTTGACTAATACCAGTGGATTATGCGAATTTTATTTAGAGTCAGGCCTCAACTATTCTGTTACTGTTACCCCAGCAGAAAATCAAAGCAAGGCTTATTCTCATGAGATATCATTCGTTAACTCCACTGGTCTTAGTTTTGATTTCCTTGATATCTATATACTCAATGTAGTTGTTTTCAACGGAACAGAAAGCACTAGTTCGGAAAAAGGTCTGATTAATTGTGATGTTGTAATCCTCAAGGATTCTTTGCAGGTTTTCTCAGGGATAACCGACAATTTAGGAAAAGTGACTTTTAATCTAACTGAACCTGGTATATATCAGATCCAAGCAGAAAAAGATGGATTTCATACAGAAAAAACTTTAGAAATTCTTCGATTCAACACAACATACCCTATTAAGCTTGGGAATGTTCAATTTTTGGTATCAACAACTTCTATTAGTGGATATCCTATTTCTGAAGTAGAAATAACACTAAAGAACGCTACTGGATTTATTTTCAATGGTATTACCAATTCAAGTGGTCAAGTAGAATTATTTGTTCCTATAGGTAATTATTTACTTCAAATAGTTAAAGGAAACTTCTCTTCTCTGGAATCAATTTCATTTAACGAAAGTCAAAGGATATCGTTCTTGAGGACCATTGAATTTATTGGAGATTTAATTATAACCTTGACTAATCAGTTTTCTCAAAAGATTTCTTTCGCTAATGTGATATTAACCAATGGTTATTATAGCTTAAAGTACACAGGATTCACCGAGGATAACGGGGTCGTCTCATTCTATGCAATACCTTGGGCTAACTATTCCGTCCACATTACTTATTTTGATGAGGTTTTTCCTCAGAAAATAATCAATTTCTCTGAGGAAAGATTGAGTTTTCTCCTTCGTATAGAGACTGTAAATCCAATTCTAAATATCGATGAAATTAAATGGGGAATGGATTATGGTTTTTCAGTTGTTTTGTCTTCAGAATATGTATCGAGTTTTTTACAAACCTCATTAATCATCATTATAACAACATTAACAAGCTTAGTGATAATAATTTCAGTATTATCATTATTGAGTATTGCATCTGTGATTTCACACCCTATCGTTTCTAATGAAAAAGCGATTGAAATATTCAAACGGCTTGGTGCTACAAGAAATCAAATCATCTTCGGAGTGGTGGTTCAACTTAGTATCTTAGGACTAGTAGCAAGCGTTTTGGGAGGTCGATTTGGAATGTGGACTCTTACAGTTGTTCCCACTTTAAAGAATATTAATGTTGGGGGAATTTTAATTCGACCTCAGATGAATATTTGGTTACTAGTCATCATAATTCTCTCGAATATGGGGATTGTTATTCTCAAAGCGAGTCAAAAAGTTAATCAACTTTGCTCATTGCACTAAAGCTGTAATATGTGGATATCTCTAAGTTTCGTAATGAATTATTTTTGGAATTACGATGTAGTTGTTCCTGAGGTTGCCTTGACAAATGTATCTTTTCATCGGTATTGTTTAATTCCATTCTAAGTTCTTACTGTTAGATAAAAGAGATAGAGATGATTTTAAGGATTTTATGAATGTTAGATTGCGACTAAAGAGTTTATTGTATCAATTATTTGCTTTAGATTGTCATCAGGAAAATCTTGAGGTAACACACAACCTGGAGCAAAAATTAGACCTTGTTCATCAAATTGGGTATAAATTGATTTAATAGATTGTTCAATTTCCTCTTTACTGCCTTTTCGGAGTAAATTCATCTCATCAAGACCCCCAAGTAATCCTCCATTGAAATCCTGGCGAGCTTCAAGAAGACTTGGCGGTGTCCGTTGGTCGTGCCAATTGATGGCTTGGACATTTGGTAACTGAGTTGCTAACTTAAAGAAGGGTTTTTCACCATGTAAATGGATGACGTTAAAGACAGATTTTTTGGTTATATTAAGTAATAGTGATTTCATTGGTTGAAACTCAAATTCTTGTAGTTCTTCCTGCTGAAGAGTTGAGTTGAAATGTTGACTAGCGATAAACAGACCATCTGCTCCAGCGTCCAGAACTGAACTAGCAAATTCATTCATGAGATTAGTGAGCATAGTTATTTGACTACTGATAAGCTTGTGATCTTGAAATATGTGTTCTAGGAGAGAGGGGTCTAATTTCGAAGCTACCATGAATGGAGAAAAAATAGTCATCATTGTTGGAACTACATTTTCAATTTGTTGATGTATGAGTCTAACAGCTTTGATTTGAGCGCCGAATTCACCATCATTGGGGTCAACAGGTTCCAGCGTTTCCCAATCGTTTATAGAAGCGATAGGGGGTTTATCACAGATTCGAGAGCCTGAAACTGGTCGATAATCCCCTAGGATGCCACCAAAGTCTACAACACAGTAACTCCCGTGCGGGGAGATTTTCATGAGATCAGATGAAAATTTTTGTTGAAAGTCGAGTTGTGCGCTGGCTAATCCTTCCGAGGTTCTGTCTGCTTCAGGAAAATGCTTCCAAAAAGAATAAGGAACCTTTGGTGTTTGTTGTTGTTTAAAAGTAGCTTTCAATAAAGAAAACTTATCAATTTGGTTCATTTTGAATCATATCCAGCATTTATTGTGCCATTGATTAACTTTCTGCCGATATTCTCACACTCTTAATGATAATATTCCTAACATTTTTTTAATCTGATTTCTTTATAAATAAGGGAATGCTTTTGGCGACCAATTGAGGTCACTAATCTATGGTGCGAAACGATTCATTTCTTCGGCCGAATCATTATCAGGCTGATTATTTATATGCCCTCCATCTTCTAGATCATTACCAACATATGGGAAGGTACAAGTTGGCTCAACAGCTCCATATCTCCAGTGCGCAAACACGAGCTATCCTCAAGAAATTAGTTGATCGAAAATTGGTAAAGAAATCCAGCCAAAGACTTGGCCATCAGTTATCTTCTCAAGGTGAAGAGGTTTGGAAAAGGTGTCAACAATTCCTCCATATACCAACACGACGAATCCATTTAGGACGCAATTATACTTTGGGAAAAAAGGATGCAATAATATGTGTTGAAGGAATGGGAATTGAAACGCTTAATACAGTAGTTTTACGAGATGAAGCTCTTCTCAATGGGGCGTTAGGATGCACTGTATTTCTTAAAGAACCATCTGGGCAGTTTTTTCTTCTGGATACAGTATATCCACCCTTACCTCAGATTGAGCTCACAGATAGAAAAGTTAGAAGAAAGTTGTCTACCATAATTTCTGGAATCTCTTGGTCAAAAATCCTGATAATTGTTGGAACAGCAAATCAGGTCATTAATGCTCAAATTGGAGCTATTTCCGCTGCACTCCTTTTAGTTCCTGCAGAAGTTAAACAATATTTTCAAGCCATCACATAGTTTTTTTTAACAAATCTCCCTTAAAATGAGAAACAAACCTTCTTACTGAAATAATTAGGGTTGAATAAGAAACTTCTTTCTTGTTTTATAATACTCAAGCAAAAAATTTTTGCAATATCCTTTTCATATGTGAAGCGAGATTGGTGATCTGGTTTTTGATTTTAACTTGGAAAATTTCCCGCATTTAGCACAATGATAGGTTTCTCCAATCGGAAGGAAAGATGGGATAAAACTGCAATGAGGACAGCTAAAACCATGGGTATAAGATCCTCTACTGAAAGATGCTACCTGATGCTTTAGTTTTCGATTTTTTCGTAAGGTTCTGAACCACAGAATATAGGGGAGTAAAATAATTATCAAAATCGGGAACAAGTATGAAAAAGCTTTAACATAGTATAATGGAAATTCAATCCAATCATAGGGAGGTAAATTTCGCATAAAAATCCATAGCTGCTCGCCCCACCAATATAGTCCATCTGTAACCCAATCTGTGAAAGGCATTAAGTTCTTGTTCCTGAGAATTTGATCAAATGTACATGGAAATATATGATTATAATCTTAACTAGATACTTTCTCCGTTATTAATTTTTAAGGGTTCTAAGTTATTAACTCTTAGATCCTGTTTTACTGGATTTTATGAATCAGTATCCAGAAAGATCTTCAGCTTTGGATGATATTCTGGGGACTATCTAGAAGTACTTCTATTTAGATACATTGGAATCTCAGTATTACATGAAGGGCAATGACATGTCTGAAGATCAAAATTCTTATCTATCTGATATCCAGTCCGTTTAATTAGTAAAATCCTACAATTTGGACAATAAGTGTTTTCTAA
>JAEOTI010000349.1 GCA_016839955.1 Candidatus Hodarchaeota archaeon
AACAAGTAGTTCCTGACGCTGCTCCAAGATAAAGTATATTACCAGAAAAATCTGTGAGTTCAAAGCCTTTTAATATTGCAGCAGCAAGTTTTGATCTATGAGGATTCCATTCACGATATTCTTTCCCTTCCAAATCTATCAAACGTTCACCATAAACAGAAATTCCTGGATTTGCATTAATTGTGGTTAATCGAATTCCTTCGGAGATGGAAATTAGATAACTTCCAGGAAATGCTGCTTGTTTGATTGACATTTCTATCTCTTCTTCTTAGGTCGTTCTGGTCTTCTTTTTCGTCTTTGTCTTGAGCGACGAGAAATTTCTTGTCTTCCTAAACCTGTTGGCTTCTTTTTTCGTGGTGGTTCAGAATATATTGTACTAATTTCATTAATTCGGGTTTCAATTGCTTTTTGAAGCTCATCAGCAATAAAAGATCCCGAAAAATGATCTACTCTTGCAGCAATGCTCAATTTACCAGCTAAAAGTCTAGCGATTTTTCCTCGTTGGTGAATCGGTGCTCTATGTACCAATGGGGATTGAAAAAGAAAACCATGTTTTGGAGGTTTACTTCCTTCTTTAAGCGACCGAAATAATGCTTTTTCAGCGCCTAATACTTGCATTGTGCTTGATGGTTTCTTAGCTAAATTTTCTAAACTACCTGCACTGGCAATTAAACGGGCACCTAAACGACCACCGACTAAAGCGGCAATATTAGGTGCAATACCAGTCATTATTCCATCAATGTAGTTATCTAGTTGGTCCCGAACGCGTGAAATTTCAACACCAAACGAAGCTAACTGTTGTATGGGTTTAATATCTTCTTCAGCAAGTTTTGATCCTAAAGATACTTCCTTTGCTTCTAAAATTCTATCTCTTCGTTTTTCAGATAATTCTGAAAGGTTTTCAGCTATAAAATTTTCTTTAGAACCAAGTCGAACTAGTCTACAAAATTGAAGGTTGTCACGGACAAAATCGAATAGTTCAGGAAAATGAACCATATACCACTCATAGACTCGATTTGATACTAGGTTAAAAACGCGATCCATATCATCAATTGCATGGATTGCTTGAACTACATAGCGATCTCGAGCTTCGCTTTGATCTCTTAGACGATTTTTAGCAAGGGACATCCCAATTTCTCTTAATGAATTATAAGCTACTTCTAAAGAAGAAAACACTCCTTCTGAAACCAAAAAATCGGTAAAATCTATGCGAGGTATTTGGGATGGTTCTCTATCAGATATGTCGGGTTTATCCAACTCTAAAAAGCCATATAAGCCTAAATTTTCTTTTTCTTTGCTTAATATTTCTCTTATGTTGTTTTTCTTAACGAATTCGTCGAATAAAGTTGAAGATTTTCCGTTTTTTAACAGAGTAATATTTTCTACACATTCTGAAGGGGATTCTCCGAGATACACCCAATTCCTCATTCTTAATTCTTCTTTATCACTTTGAATGATAAACAAGATATTTCCAAACCAATGTAATGAAAGCAAAAACTATTTCACTCCATATTTCTTAGAATCCAGAGATTTTCCAATCTTCTCCAGACGTTAAAATTCTCGATATCGCTGCAGAAACTTCAGGAATACCATCACCTTCGAAGACTGAAACTGGGATTATTTCACTTTCTAATTGTATATGCTCACCCGGAATTTGAGCCATACCAAGGGCAAGTTCACGTCCTAAACCACTTTCACTTTCGATGGCATCAATAAGAAGATCAATGTTCTCAGACCAACTAACAACACGTTCGATTTCATCAAATTCTAATAAATCGCTTTTAGTAAGAATATGAAAAGAAGGAAGTCCTAATCTAATGTTCACTGCAGTCGAGAGGAGACGAATAGAAACGTAACTTAAGGGATTTCTACATAAATTCGCATCTAAAAGGAATAAACTGACCGTACGATCAACATCAAATTGATTGCTTATAATTCTCCCAGATTCTCGATAAGCATACAATTCAATTTGTCCAGGAGTATCAATTAAACAAACATCGGGTGTAAAATCTTCAATTTCCTCTAATATTTCATCAAAATGGGCTGCTAGTAAATCCGTCGCAGCTATCATTGCGCCATTAGGTCCAAGATCATAATCTTCTGTAATAATATTCACATCAATCATTTCACGACAATCAACATCAGCACTATAAGGAATATGACGGACAGCTGGATCTAAATTGACTGCAATCACATTTACACCTTGTGTTGAAATCCAATTTTTTAGGGCATTAGTTAGAACAGTTTTTCCAGACCCGGCGGTTCCTATCAAGAAAACAGTTTGGATCAAAATTATTTGCTCATTTTTGTTTAATCGTTATATTCTTTTTTTGCTTTTTGAGAACCAAAATAAATCAGATAACTTAAAATCGCAATTTTTGTTTGAATATCGTAATCTGATAAAATCAAAGAATGGAAACTAAGAAAAACATTGTAAAAACAATGTAGACAGAATAAATCAACGAGAAAAAAGGAAATTGATTCGAATTCATGATCATGAGTGAAAAATCATGAGAGCACTCTTTGTTGGACGGTTTCAACCCTTTCACTTTGGACATTTAGCTCTGGTAAAAAAAATCCTGACAGAGAAAGATATTGACTCACTAATTATTGCTATTGGTTCCACCCAACACTCTCATTCGTTAGAAAATCCTTTCACTTGCGGTGAGCGCATCTTAATGATTGGTTCTGTAATTTTTGAAGAACTCTATAATAAAGACAAGATTTCTCCTGCAAAAATATTCGTTGTACCTGTTCCTGATGTGGAAAGAAATGCTATTTGGGTTTCTCATCTTGAATCATACTGTCCACCATTTCAAATAATTTATTCTAATAATCCACTCGTTAATCGTCTTTTTTCAGAATCAAACTATGAAGTGCGAGATATTGAACTAATTGAAAGAGACAAGTTTTGGGGAACTGAAGTTCGTCGAAGAATGTTAAAAGGGCAAGACTGGCGAGATCTAGTCCCAAATGCAGTTTTTAAAGTCATTAAAAAGCTTCAAATTGCTGAAAGAATGCAAAGTTTACAGCATTTAGACAACCTATAAAGTGAGGAGTTTTTTAAATGGGGATAAAGAGAGGGATAAATGGAAACCCGTTTGCTGAGATTCCTACAATTCCTGATGCGGAAACTTTAAACCGTAAGGTAATGAAAACTGCAATGAAATCTTCTGCCGGTGGAACCTCTCAATTTTTACCCCCTTTAACTCGTATTCGACGTATAGAAGCTCGAAGGATGGAAGTAGGCGGTAAAACGTTACGAGATAGGATTGACAAAGTAGCACTTAGTTTTCCAAACCTTGACAAAATTCATCCATTTTTCCAAGAAACATTGGATATTCTTTTTGAGATTGGTTTAGTAAAAAAGGCCCTAGGAAGGTTGTATGGTTCTACTTCAACAATCTGGCAAATCAGATCACTATATGTTAGTAAGATTTGGCATGCAACATTTCCTCTTGAAGCAAAGAAAGCACGGCAAGATGGGTTAGCACGTTTATTTAGTGTCTCAAAACGTCTTCGTGGGGCATTGACTTTTTTAGAAGACATACGATCCCAAATGAAATGTTTACCTGGTATTGACCCCGGTCAACCATCTATAGTAATTGCAGGTTATCCTAATGTTGGTAAATCAACTTTAATTAGATCTGTTACTCAAGCACGTCCAGAGATCGCAAGCTATCCTTTTACAACTCAAGAAGTAAATATTGGTCATTTTAAAATTAATTCTATTCCATGTCAAATTATTGATACTCCTGGTGTGTTAGATAGACCTGTGGAAGAAAGGAATCCGATTGAAAAACGGGCTCTTGCAGCGATTCGACATCTAGCATGGGTTCTCGTATTTCTAATTGATCCAACCGAGACTTGTGGATTTGCAGTTAAATCCCAATTAAAACTTCTTGATGAATTTAGAGATATGCTAAAACCTATTCCAATTCAAATTGCTTATAATAAAGCAGATATTCTCCCACTTAGTGACTTAGACGATAGTCTCGTCCCCTTCGAAGATAAAGACGATTTAACTGAATTAATTGCATATAATCGTGATTCAGTTGTTGAAGTACTAAAAAAAGCCCTTTCTAAAGTTAATTTTGACCGTGAAAAAATATTATCTCTTCGTTGACCTTGAGAGTGAATAATCTTTGACAAAACGATGGGCATTTCGTATTGCTTATCTCGGGCTTAATTTTCACGGGTTTCAAAGGCAATTAGATGTACCAACAGTTGAAGAACATCTTTTATTTGCATTAAACCGGGCTAGGATTATTAATATTGAAAAATTACAAAATCATCGATATGCTTGTGCAGCAAGGACAGATAGAGGTGTTAGCGCAATTGAACAGACTATAGCTCTTGATTCATCTATGAATCCTAATTTAAATCAAATTAATACTTATTTACCTAAGTCGATAAGTGTTTGGGCACATACTGAAGTACCTGACCACTTTCATCCAAAATCTGATTGTAAACTGAAATCCTATAGTTATTTTTTTTATGAACCTCAAGAGATTGATATTGGACTTATGAAAAGATCTGCTGAATTAATTGAAGGTACACATAATTTTAGGTTTTTTACTAGGACAGATCCAAAAAGAAACCAGGAATTCAATCGTACGGTTAAAAAAATTGAAATTAAGAGGAATGGTCCAATAATCTGCTTTCATTTTTCTGCTAATGGCTTTCTATGGCAACAATGTCGAAGGATAGTCAACCACTTAATTGAGATTGGTAAAAATATTATTGCTCCAAATGTGACAATTTCTCTTTTAAATTGTGCAGAAGGTATTCCTAGACCAGCTCCTGCACCTCCAGAAGGACTTATCCTATTAAGAGCGCAATATGACGGGATCAAATTTAATAAAGGTTCTAAAAACTTAATAAAGAAATCAAATTACCTTAATTCTCTCTTAGAAAAGTATTACACACAATTTTATATCGTAAACACAATAAAAACCCATATCCAAGAAACTATATTGGATTCATAGGTTTTCAGCGATTAGTCTAAGTTCTTAAGGGCGATTAGTTTGAGAAACATGATCTTAGATATACAACGATTTTGTTCGTAGGGATAATAGATGGCTCCAAAAGAAGCCGAAAACGAAATATTGCGTATTGGCGTATTTGTTTGTGACTGTGGATCAAATATTGCAGGAACAGTTGATACAAAAGCTGTTTCTGACTATGCGGAGAGTTTAGCAGATGTTGTTTACGTAAAAAACAACAAGTACACATGCGCGGATCCTGGTCAGGAAGAAATTCGTTCTGCAATACATGAGCATAACTTAAACCGCGTAGTTGTTGCATCTTGCTCACCTAAACTTCATGAACCAACATTTCGACGCACAGTTGCAAGTGCTGGTCTTAATGAGTACCTCTATGAAATGGCAAATATTCGAGAGCATGTATCATGGATTCATGGAGCTACACCCCAAGAGGCTACAGAGAAAGCAAAAGAAGTAGTTCGAATGGCGGTTGCCAAAGCTCGTCATCTTCGTTCCCTTGAAAAAATGTCTGTACCAGTTACCAAACGGGCGCTCGTAGTTGGTGGAGGTGTATCAGGACTCCAGTCTGCATTAGATATTGCAGATCAAGGTTACGAAGTAGTTTTAGTAGAACGTGGACCAACGATTGGAGGAAAGATGGCCTTACTCGACAAGACATTTCCAACCCTTGACTGTAGTATTTGTATTGAAGGACCTATGATGGCTGATGCAGGAAAACATGAAAATATCAAATTAATGTCTATGTCTGAAGTAGTAAATGTAGATGGTTATATTGGTAATTTTCAAGTAACCATACGCAAAAACCCACGTTATATTATTGAAGAGAAATGTACTGGATGCGCCGAATGTGTAGATGTTTGTCCAGTTACAGTCCCTCATGAATTTGACGCATTTCTAGGTCCTCGTAAAGCGGTCTACCTTCCATTTCCTCAAGCTGTCCCTATGAAAGTCTTGATTGATAAAGATGCGTGTATTGAATGTAAGAAATGTGTTGAAGCCTGTGGAACTGAACGCGCAGCTGTAGATCTGAATCAGGAACCTGTAGATACAATCGAGAAAGTTGGCACTATAACTGTAGCTACTGGTTTTGATCTCTATGATCCTGCTCTGATTCCTCAATTAGGGTATGGTCAATATCCAAATGTAATAACTGCTTGGGAATTAGAAAGGCTCGTCAATGCGTCTGGTCCAACTCTTGGAAAGGTAATATTACCCAACTCTTCTGAAAAACCAAATCAAGTAATTTTCCTAACCTGTGTTGGATCACGAGATGTTAATAGAGCATTCTGGTGTTCAGGATTTTGTTGTATGTATACTGTGAAACTCGCTAACCTCTTAAAAGAGAAATACAAAGATGCTGTAGATATTTCTGTTGTATATATGGACATGCGAACGAACTTCAAAGATTACGAAGAATTCTATCAACGAGCACGAGCACAAGGAATCCGATTTATTCGTGCACGACCCAGTGAGATTCAACAAGACCCCTCAGGACAATTGATTATTCCTGTGGAATCAGGAAATCAACTCCTTATTTTACGGGCGGATATGGTAGTCTTGTCAAATGCTGCAGTTCCACCTGTTGGGACAATTGAACTGGGACAAAGAATTGGAATTTCTCGTAGCACGTCAGGTTTCTTCCTTGAAGCTCATCCAAAACTTAAACCAGTTGATACTGCAACTGCAGGTGTTTTTCTTGCTGGTTCTGCGCAAGGGCCAAAAGATATTCCCTATAGTGTTTCTCAAGGTTCTGCTGCATCATCTAGAGCTACAAGAGTCCTTTCGCAAGAACAATGGGCAATTGAACCAATTATTTCAGTTGTGGATCCTGAGGCATGTACCGGCTGTGGTGCATGTATTAAAGTATGCCCATACGGCGCTATTAGCATTGAAGAGCCTAAAAAGCCTCCTGTAATTGTGAATCCAGCATTATGTCAAGGTTGTGGGAATTGTATTGCTCAATGCAATTTTGGAGCGCTCGATCAACAACACTTCACAGATCGCCAGATTGTCTCCCAAATTCGAGCAGCGGTAGCTCCAGATGATCCTGTTCCTGCTTACCGTAAAATTGTAGCTTTTGCATGTAATTGGTGCAGCTATGGAGGTTCGGACAATGCAGGTGTCTCTCGTTTCCAACAAAAAACGAATGCTCGAGTAATAAGGACAATGTGTTCAGGTAGAATTAGTCCACGGTTTGTTTATGAGGCATTTCGTTTAGGTGCAGGAGGAGTTCTCGTTTCAGGTTGTCATATTAATGATTGCCATTATATATCTGCTAATCATCAGACAGAAAAGCGGTTTCAAAAAATGGGAGATCGCTTAGCGAAAATGGGCATTTCTAAAGAGAGATTTGGTCTGGAATGGGTTTCAGCATCCGAAGGTGAGAAGTGGCAGACTGTAATTAATGACATGTGTTCTATTATTGATCGATTCACTGAAGACACAATTTCTAAAGAACTAGACCAAAGTCGACCCCAACTTGAAAAATTAACTAAAAAACTTCACGCCAAAATAGGAGAGAGCTATGAATAAGATTTTCTTCTTGCTAGATAGATGAAAATACATTTGATTCTATGAAAAAATGAGAATCCTGTTTTAGTTTTTGAAATATTAGTGATTCGGCAATCTATTTCATAATATAGATGTTTTTTTCTTTACTTTGAATAAAAAAAGCTTCATTCCAAAGAAAAAAAGATTTCTTGTTATCATTCAATCTGATCAGGAATCTCAATAAGGAATTGAAATTGCATTTTTTTCTTGGTTGAAGAAGATGGAGCTTGACGCTTCAGAAAGAAAAACAGTTTCAGATATTCTCGGTTTGACTGAAGAGCAATCCAGATGTTATTTTGCAGCTCTTAACCTTCGTTTTGGAACGCTTGGGGAAATCTCACAACTTTCAGGCGTAAATGTTATGGAAGCAGCCAGATCCTTAGAAATACTGGAATCACAAAATCTTGTACGCCGTCTTCCTGGTATTATTAGTAGATTTATGCCCTTTCTCCCTTGGCTTAGGACTTTTTTTCTAACTTATGATCCTATAACCCTTGTTACTGTAGGAAAACAATTTCAGGATAATTTTCGTAGATCAACTGACAAAGTAAATGAAGTTTTGGGCTCTCTTAAAGAAGAAGTTCCCCAATTGGTAACGAATCTTCAAGAAAGTTTTGAGGAGCTTTTTTCGGAACTTCATCACGACGTCACGGAACTTCTCAAAATTATTAATGCTGCAAGCGAAACATTACCTGTAGAAGGAAAAATAGAAGTCCAAACTTTGGCTAGTACACTAAATTCTCGGTTTGAAAAAGTCTCGGAAGAATGGTTAGCAAGAATAGACCGTCTGAAAAATGAAACGAATCCTTCCATTATTGAAAGAATAGTAAGTGCTGAAAAAGAAGCAACAGATCTCTTTATTGGATTTACATCAGAAGTAAATAATGCTTTATCTGCAATTACTTTCACTGTTAAGGAAATGAAGAATAATCTTAAACTAGTGATGGATAAAGTCGAAGAGGGACAAAAAGCACCATTTGAGTTAAAAACTGACACAATTGTAGGCGAAAGCGCAATTCTTCTACTAATGCGTGATATTATAAAAAGAACAAGGAATAGCCTTCTAGTGATAATGCCAGAGCCAGAATTACAATCCATAATGCTTGCAGTTAAGCTTCCTCCAAAGGTTCGTTCCACTTTAATTGGTAATTTCATAAAAATGCCCTCAAAACTTCAACAAAAGGTCATCGAAAGCCCAGCAAGATTACGTCAAATAGAGAATGTTGGATTTTGGGCGATTTTACGTGATCAAGAAGAAATTCTTATTGCTCCAGTGGCGGAACAGGGAGAAGAGTTTGTTGGGATAACTTCTGAGGATCAAGCTATTATTCGAATGTTTTCTGAGCAAATAAGCTCGATTACAATTCGTTCAAAAGAAATTACTGAGTGATTCAAAAAAAGTTATATCAGAACTCTATTGATGTAACATAATATGGGCCGCTGGTCTAGCCCGGCTAAAATTACTTTTGGTTATTGTTAAAACTACAAGTAATTGCCGATTGACGCCTGCCTGACACGCAGGAGGTCGCCGGTTCAAATCCGGCGCGGCCCACCATATTATTTTATTAAAAAAACTGTTTGATACTATCATTTGATAACATTTGAAACAAAAGAATCAATTAGTTATTACATATCTTCAATTATTTATTACTTTGAATACTTACAAGAGAGATGCGAATGATCCATCCTAAAGCATCTAAATTTCTTCCACTCTCTTATCCTATCAAACCAATTGATACTCGAGGTACTAAATATTCCTCATTCACTTATTGGTCAAAAAAACCAGAAAACGTAATCAGTCAATATATTAAACATTATTCTTGCCCCGGAGAAGTTGTCCTTGATCCTTTCTCTGGAAGTGGAGTCACGGCAATTGAAAGCTTGATCCTAAAACGTAAAGCCATCGTTTTTGATATCAATCCCATTGCAATCTATTTTGCTAGAATGCTGGCGATTGCTCCAGTGAATTTGGAAATAATACAGAAATTCCGAAATCAAGTCCTTGATAATTCTCTAGAAATTGCTTTCGACCTATACGCTACAAAATGTCGAAAATGTGGTAAAACAACTCAAATTGAATCAATGTTATTTGATAACTCTAAACCAAAATTGATTAATTATACATGTACTTGTCAAAAAGGAATACAGAAAGCACAACCATCGAAAGACGACTTGCATAAGGCCAAAATTGAAATAGAATCAGATTTTAGATCAAAAAACAACGAATTAAAGCTTATTAAAAATCCTCGTAAACAAATTGAATCAAAAAGTCCCTTAGCTTATTTTACACCCCGTAATCTAGCTATGATGGAACACATTTGGTCTTATATTCAGAAACTTCCTCAAGGGATTGAAAAGTCAATTATAGAATTTAGCTTTCTATCTAAATTAAGATTGATGGGTAAGGATTATTTTCGCAGCACTTCAAGTGCTGCTAGTTTCCTTTGGATTCCAAAGAACAATTGGATTGAACGGAATGTACTCTCCAGATTTTTCCAATCATCCCAAAAAGTATTAAAAACCAAGAAAATTATCAATAAGGAGATAGGTTCATTCTATCAAGAAGCGAAGGACCCAAAAGACGTCTTAGAAAGCGAAGCTACAATTTATTTAGGAGTATATGATGCAAAGGAAATTAATATCATTTTACCACGTAATTCCATTGATTATATCCTAACTGATCCGCCATATGCTGATCAAGCTCTATATCTCGAATATTCTCTTCTTTGGCAGCCATGGTTTCCTCATCAAATGGATTTGGATAACGAAATAGTAGTGACTGATAGTCCAGAACGACCTCAAAAAAAGCGTAATCCTAGTGGATTAATCGGACACGGAGAAAAAAATTATCTTAATGACCTTGAAAAGACATTTTTAAGCTTAATAGATGTTTTAAAACAGAATCGATGGTTAAATGTCTGGTTTAGATGTAAAAATGATTTAATTTGGGACGGATTCGTACAAGCACTCAGAAATGCTGGATTTGAGAAAATTAATGCAGTGAGACAACCTATTAACACCTCAACATGGAACCGCGGTATAAATCCCAATGGAACCCTAAACGAATATCTAATTCTAGCTTATCGTAAAACATGTGAGAAACAACACTTACTTCCTCCCCCAGAAGGAAATTTATTCTTTGATGAATTGAAGATAATTTGTCAAAATGAAACATTAGAGGATAGAACTGAGCTTACAGAAATTTGGTCTGCAGCAGTTTCATATTTCTTGAGTAAATACGATCGTCTCCCTAAAGAACTATCTTATGAATTACTACAAAAAATTCTCCTAAAGAAATAATCAGTATTGGAGTTGATTCTGTTCTTATGTGTGAACATGTATGTTCCGAGAAAGATACTGATGGAGATTGTTGTATCTGTGCTCTTTTAGATTCAGTCACAATTAACTGTTTTTGTCCAAACTGCCATTCACGGGCTTACGCAGATCAGTTAAACAAATCAAACTGGCGATTCCTTACAGTTATTGATGTCAGAATCCAAGGACCAGAATGGCGGTGGGTTTATCATCTTCCTTTGAAGAGCTGTCTTCATACTTTTTGGCAGATATATTTGCATTATAACAAACATGAATACTATTTACGTTGTTTAATTTGTGATTATTCCTTTATTTCCCACCAAATTCCTAGTTTGAAATAAAAAAAAGGAATAAAACGGATAAAATCCGTTTAAATTACCTTCAATTCTTTTCCAACTTTTTCAAATGCAGCTAGAGCTTCATCTAAGTCTTCAGTAGTTAAACCTGCATTCATCATGGTGCGAATGCGAGAGGTTCCCCGAGGAACCATTGGAAAAAGAATAGGTAAAGCAAAAATTCCTTCCTCGTATAGTTTTTCACTGAA
>JAEOTI010000350.1 GCA_016839955.1 Candidatus Hodarchaeota archaeon
AATTAGCTGAAATTCATCTACTCCAGTTTAGGTTAAGATTGGAAGATATTGATTTAATAAAGACAGAGGAATATATCGGGACAGCTAAAACTGCTGCACGCGATTATAATTTCACAAATGCAATTGTGGAACTTACTATCATTCATGCAATGCTTGTTGCTGCAAAAATGAATTTTCACCAAGCAGAAGCTGAGTTAATTCAAGCAATTGTTACAGCAGAGGAACAAGATCTGGTCTCTCAAAAAGAAAAAGCAGAAGAACAATTAAAAAAGATCCATAGATTAGCAGCATATACTAAACAAAAAACAAAGACTCCAAATATCCAGGACCAAGTTACTGAGATTAAGCAATACTTAAATCAATACCAAGATTTATTGAAAGCATTAAGTACCCCTAGAAAGAAAAATGGAATTTCACAGATTTTCTTAATGATTTCTAGGATGTCTGAACGAGGTCCTGAAATTTTTATTTCTCAAGACCTTCCATTTCCTGAAAGTGATCTGCAAAATTTCTTTCTTAAAATTAGTTTGTATTATACAACAGCCCTTGGTCAAGGAGGGCAGTATTATGAAGGACTTTACGGTCCTTTACCTTTATCCCCTCATTATTCATCATTAGCTTTTGCAAAAATTGTTCCAGACCGAACACATTATGATTCTAGAATGCCAGGGAAAACTTATGCTCTATTATGTGTTGGTTATCCAAAAGGTCAAGAATCTGTCTTTTCAGATAGAGATGTGCTGATTAAAATCTTTGAAGAAAAAACCTCAGGATTAAACGATATTTCCGACATGAACTTACAATTTCTCGAAAACTTACGAAAGGCCATAATTGACTCTTCATCATGACTCATAACTTTAATTTTCTATGATTTTCTCCAATAGTTAAAGCTAGTCTATCTAATGCTTCAAAATCAACTTGATTAGGGGGACCTTTACTCAAAACAGGATCTAGGATTTCGATATCTAATTTTGCTGTTAATTTCTTGAATGTTTTATTGATTATTTTAGCCCAACCATATGATCCAATTATGGTAAGAAATTCTGCCTTTGGTTTTAAGATACTCATTAAATATAGAAGAGGAATATGATAAGGATGTGGACCACCCATTATAGTAGGTGTGGCAATCACAATTGTGCCTGCATCAATTAATCCTACGGCTATTTCTCCAAGGTCTTGATTTTTCTCTAAATTTACCTTTTTAACTTCAACTCCATATTCTCCCAGTTTTTTTTCCAAAAAATCAACCAATTTTTTCGTATTATTATACATAGAAATGTAAGGAAGGAAAACCTGATTCTTTGGAGGAGAGAATACCCAATTCTGGTAAGCTTCTAGTATCCAAGAGGGCTTTTCATAGATTGGTCCGTGTCCCGGCGCGATAAGTTCAATATCTAGATGTTGAATTTTCTCTAATACTCTTTTAACCATAGGATCCCGGTAATGTAAGAGAATTTCTGCAAAGAAACGTTTAGCTGATTTATAAACTTGAGGCGTGTTTCCAGCACAGATTTCGGAAAATGTATAATGTGCTGAAAACAAATCACAGGTGAAAAGGACTTTTTCCTCAGGAATATAGGTAACCATTGTTTCGGGCCAATGAATGAATCGTGTATGTAAAAATTGCAGAGAAATTTCTCCTAATGATATAATCTCCCCATCTCCCACAATTTGGCAACGTTTTTCTGAAATCCCAACGTGTTCAGCTAGAATCTTTTGGGCACGATCAGTGCATAGAATAGTTATTTTTGGGAATTTTTCCAAGAGGGTTGGGATACAGCCTGTATGGCATAATTCTGCATGCTGGACAACGATATAATCGATATTTTGGACATTATTAATATTCAATAGAAATTCTTCTTGTTTTCTTATATCCACTGTATCAATCAATGCAGTTTTTTCAGTACTTTCAATAAGAAAGGAATTAAAGCTTGTTCCATTAGGTACTGGAGTAAGGGAATCGACAATAATTTGTTCTGGTTCGATTACACCAACCCAGCTAATTCGTTTTCTAATTTTAATTGGATTCAAAAAAGACCATCCATATTTTACTTTAGTTATTTGGTTCAAAAATTATTTTCTTATATTTTCTGATTTGTATGCCCGTATAATTTTCAAAATGATTATAGAAATCTTTCTAGTCGACTCTATCCTTTCCAGCTATTAAAAACTATATTTGAAAAGCAAATCTTGCTTGAAAGAAGGTGAATAAAATTCAGATATCAAAAACAAGTGAATTAATTCCACTGGTTGTTTTTTAAAGACAAAGATTTTATTTTTTTCATTATGTCTTTTAAAAACCTTCTTAGATAATGTCCGAAAATTTTAAAGTATAGTTCATTTTATTACATTTAGTTTTCTGTTCACAATATGGAGATATTGATCATTTTGAAAAGAAATTATAATGTCATATTTCTGACTATTCTTACCGTAATATTAATTCAAGGAATCGTTTCAAATGCACCTGAGGTTCTTGGGCACGATTCCTCACGTTCTAGTGACATTCAACTCGTCTCAACAATTCAATTTGCTAATTACACTGACTGGGATGGTGATCAATTCGAAGATGACATTTACATTCTTTTAGTGTTTGATTTCATTTCTCCCATTTCTACAGCTATTACTTCAGTAGATATTACAATTACGTTAGAACTTCCTTCTGGAACTATTTTGACAGGTAGTTTACGAGTCTCAGTCTATACTACTGACCAGATCATTACATTATATATACTTGATTCAGCAACTGAGGCAGGATGGTACACTGTTACTTCTATTACTACTCTAACAGGTTCTAGTAAATCTGAAATCTCAATCAGTCAATACATCTTTGACCCACCAACTGGAAAGGGCAATGGTTTACCTGAATAGAGCTTTCTTGAGAATCAAAAGGAAAAATTCCAGTTTTAAACATCCCTCTCCCATATTCCTTAGGTTGATCCACTTTAGAAGGGTTATGCAGTGATAGAGCTTTCATATTCAGATCTTGAACTCTTAATTGCACTGCAAGAGAACCCTCTATCTTCAGATACACATCTTGCCCGCATTGTAGATATAAGCCAACCAACAGCATCTGCTCGTTTAAAAGATCTAAAAGAAAAAGTCTCTTTATACAATGTCCATACTCATTTAAACCCAGAACCGTTGGAAATGGAGATCTGTGACACTATTCTGGATGTCCCAACAATAGAAGGTTTCACCACCTTAGAAACTCTTTTCGATGAACATCCATATACCCTATATAGATCTAGAGTATTTGGGCGAACAAGTGGTCTGTTTATACAATTCCGAATCCCTCGAGGATCTTTACAATTAATTGAAAAATTATTGAAGATCCTGCATAACAAAGAACTAGTATCAAACTATAAAATTCTGAAGCGTTCGCATAATACACCATCTTCTGTATACTGTCGGACATCTTTGGTGGCTTGGAATCCTCGAACTACTAAATGGGAATGGGAGTCGAATGAGTGGAAGAACAATTTATCAAATTGCCCTAAAACGATTCCAAGAAAACCGCGGAAGGAATCAGTGTTAAATCATCTCTCTGAATTGGATGTAAAGCTCTTAGGCGAACTCACTCAAGATGCACGACAAAGAAACAGTGAAATTATTAGAAAAATCGGGCTAGATGCTAATTCTGTGGGGCTTCGCCAAAAAGTAAGCAGAAGAATGAAATTTCTTAAGGAAAATGTAGTTCGAGGGTATAGAGTTTTTCTTAATTGGGAAGTATTTGACACCTACCATACTTTCGCATTTATTTGCAAAGCATCTAATGCAGATACAGCCCAATTGTATAATAATCTTGAGAAGAATCCAATTCCATTCCAATCATCCTTTGTTGTCCTAGATGGTGGGTATTATTGGCAAGTTCAGAGTCCACCCTCTCATTTCTCATCGATCGCTTCAATAGTTTTGGAACATTCTAAAGACCGTGAATTACTTATTCTTGATTATAAATCTTCTGAAATATATGGTCTTTGGCCTGATACTTTCGACCCAACCAACAAATCATGGAGAACTTCCATTCTAGAACCAGAGAGAATTTTTGCAAATGTCCTTGATAAACGACGAGTAGTATCAATCCAATAGTTTTTAGACTTTATAAAAATCTAAAAAACATCCTGGAATTGAAAAGTAAACTCTACAACCTGAAAACAGGGTTTTTACTTAATTTTTTGAAAAAAAAACTAGACTGACTTTCACTTTTTGTAATTAGGAATAAGTCAGTCCATTTGTCTATGTAGAGCTCTTAGTTATCAAAGAAAATGTATGTACTATAATCAGTGATTTGTGGGTCTTGGTTTGGATATGGATATCCATCAACGAAAGTGTCAGCGTAATAGAAGGATTCAATTGCGTCGTAACCAGCTTCGACATAGTTCCAGAAGTATCGGGAGAATGCTCCTTCATTCGGAAGGGATCCTACAGCATAAGCTAAGAGAGTAGTACTTGAGGTAGACATTGCAAGATAGGGGGCTGCTTGAAAGTCCTCTGGCCATCCACCGGAGTGACAGGATTCAATGAGGAAACCTCTTCGTGTGGTTTCTAGTTGGTCCATCATGGTTCGGAATTGACTGGAGTATACAACACTTGCATAAGGTCTGAAGAGTGTGTAGGAATCTATACCATCATAATTACCATGTCCAAAGAGATAAAAGAAGATTGTGTCATCAGCATCCTCGTAGGCATCCACAGTATCGAAATCAGCTGCGAAATTGAGAGTGTCACAAAAATCAAAGAATTTTGTATACCCTTCAGCCTGTAGAATACCAATGTAGCGATCAATCACCCATTGTGCACCAGCATCACTTGCCCAAAAGAACACAGCGATCTTTTCACCTTGTGGTGGTGGTGGCACAGTATTATCTACAGTGACATCGATTGAATCATAGCCAATGTTTCCTGCAGCATCACTAGCCATCGCATCAATTGTGTGAGGCCCATCAGTTTCTAAAGTAGTATCCCATGAATATGTGGATCCTACAATCCATGAACCTCCATCAATGCTTATCGCTACTTCAGTTACACCAACATTATCTGTTGCAGTTACAGCTATTGTAACACTACCACCGACTGTGGAACCAGCCAATGGTGAAGTGATAGTTACAATGGGGGGTGTGGTGTCTGGTGTTGGTGGACCATTGTCTACTGTAACACTGATTAAATCATAACCAAGGTTACCTGCAGCATCACTAGCCATCGCTTCAATTGTGTGAGATCCATCTGTTTCTAAGGTAGTATCCCAAGAAAAAATACTTCCTGCAACCCATGCACCAGTATCAATACGAGCCCATGTTCCAGTAACACCAACATTATCTGAAGCAGTTAAAGAAACTGTGATAATCCCATTAACAGTTTCCCCATCACTAGGCTCAGTAATTGTTACTACCGGAGGAGTACGATCCCATCTTGATCCACCTCCACCACCGCCGGGAAATGTAAACAATTCCTCAGCTTGCGCTGGAGAAGCTAATGGAACCATTGTTGCGGAGAGTACTGTCGCTAGAAAAAGCACTAAACAGATTTTGAACAAATTCTTCATGCAAAACTCCTTACCTTAATTTCTGAAGGATTTGGATCAGCTTCAGAAATTATTTTACATTTTCAATAAGTATATTTATAAATCTAATTGCTCAATGTCCGAAACCATTTTCCTTGCATTACTCTTAAAAAAGCTGAAAAAGTAAGAAAAACTGAAAAATTAATAAAATGTTTTCAATATACACATTGCAGCCAAGATATATTTACTTGACCGTCTATTGAATCAGTAAACTTCCTAAAAACCTAAAAGTTATCTAATTATATTTAAAAAATATTTTACCTTTCATACAAGAACAAAATCACGGTTGATTAATACTAGATAGTAGATTTTGAAAAACCATGTCTCATTATTAATAGAAGGAATAAATTTAATGGAACTGAATCATCTTTTTAGGTACTGAGAAAAGGATTAGATAACCGAATAATTAATTGATATAATCAAGGATTAACCTTCATGGATCATTATCTAGACGCCCTTTTAGCATTAGAATATATTTTAGACAAAGTAGGTCAATATCATTGGAAAGCTAATATACGTAGAGATATCAGAATGTGGATAGAAAAACAGGATTCTACACATCAGGAAAATTATGGAGGGATGGGCTCATTTAATGATATTGCAATAGGTTCTATAGATGATAACGTTACTCCAAAAACTGCTCCTTGGATTCACCGTCTTTTTCTAGACATTCAATCGATTGCGTATGCACTAGCGGAAAACCCACCTAAAATAACTCCTGCAAAAGTTGAGAAAATGATAGGGAATCTTGGGTTTCAGTTAGAAGGTATGCAATGTTTAGATTGTGGATATGCAAGTACATCAATTGTAGATATTTCAGCATTTGTAATTAACAATATTACTAGACAAGATGTTCTTGAATTTCTAAAGAAGGGAGCTTTAATTGATCTAGTAAAATCTCGTTTTACAAATGAGCCTGATGAATATAATAATGTTCTTGAGAAAACAATAGAATTAGTCGAAAAGAATGGTTTCACTGTAATAAAGAAGAAAACTTGGCAAAAACAATGCAATTGGTGCAATAGTAAAAGAATGGACCTTACTTATTGGATTTTAAATGAAACAAAAGATAAATTCTTAGCAACAAGTTTAGATGCTTCGATGCTTCCTCAAAATATTAGATCTGCATTTAAATAAAATTTAATTAATATTTATGATTTAATTGCATAAAAAAATAGTTGAATTTCCTTATTAGCAGGATCTTTTGGTTTGAATTCGTTTACTTCGACTTTCAAAGGTAATAATCCTAATTTTTCAATCATTCGCTTAATTTCTTCTCTATCATATGCATTAAAAAACATTTTTTGACCTAAAAACTCCGAAAAACCTTCATATTTCCCTTCCACCATTGAAAATAAAAAAAAACCATGTGAAACTAGTTTGTTAAGAAATCCATTAATGAAAGTCGGAAAATTCTCTCGAGGTAAATGTAATAGGGAAAAAAAGGCAGTAATTGCCTTAAAACTTTCTTTCTTGAATGGTAAGGTTTCCATATCTGTTAAAACAAAATTAGTTGCAGGCACTTGATTCCTTGCTATTTCTAACATTCCCTTTGATATGTCAATTCCGATAACTTGCAGACCTGCAGAGTTAAACAATTTAGCAGTGGGATTTCCTGTACCACATCCAAGATCTAATATAAGGTCCTCAGACTTAAGTCGCTTTATTAACCAGTAAATTGCTTTTATTTGGTTCAGGTTATCTCCAAAAATTTCTTCATAATATCTACCAATTCGATCATAGCCCTGAGAAATAGATTGCTTTCTCTTATCCATTTTTCTTCACAAAATTTCGTTTTCTTCCGATTATTCCAAATAATGAGCAATATTTTAGTCCCTAATGAGACTAAAAATTGAAAGAAGTAATTTTTAGAGTCTTAATTTTTGCACTGAGTAATCTCCTAAGCTCTAGGTATAATCCCAATAAGGTTTACGGATATATTTGTATGCAGTATGGGCTGCTAGTGCCCCTTGAGCAGCAGCGATGGTTGCCAGTTGATATGGTGATACAATGTCTCCAACAGCAAATATTCCTGGCGCATTTGTGCGCTGTTCTTTATCCACTTTTATAAATCTACCATCCATATTGAGTTCTAAATCCTTGAAAATCTCGGTGTTAGGGACAAGACCAACAGCAAGGATGATCTTATCAACTTCTACAGTAAATTTCTTTTTCTTTTGATTTTCTACTAAAACAGCTTTCTCCACATTATTTGTCCCTTCAATCGCTTCAAGTCCAGTGTTATAATAGATATCAGCTAATTTTTCAGTAATTATCCTTTCAACAACAGATTCAGCCCCTCTGAATGCTGAACGACGATGAGCCAATGTAATGTTGGAGGTAACTTTAGAAAGATCAATAACAGCATCTAAAGCAGTATCGCCACCGCCTACAACAAGAACCCGTTTGTCCTTGAAAACAGTAGGATCAGTAACATATGGATAGACACCTCTGTCCTTAACAGAGAATTTTCTTTCTCCCGGTACACCAAGTTCGTTTGGGCGCATACCCGTGGCAATAATAACCACTTTTGCACGATATTTGCGTTCATTAGTAATAATTGTACGGTCTGAACGAATTTCAACGACTCTTTCTTTGATTAAATAGACTCCTTGATCTGCAGCCTGCCGAACGAGGTTTGAGGTTAGATGTTCAGCCCTGATTTTTGGAAAACCAGGAAAATTGAAAATCTCTTTTTGGGGGTAAATTGTAGCCATTAACCCGCCCCAAGTTCCTCCTTCCATTATAGCTGTCCTTAAACCTTTATAAGAAGCAATTATCCCAGCACTTAGTCCTGCTGGACCCCCACCTAATACAATCACATCATAACTTGGGAGATAATTTTCATTTATTTCCTGTTGGCTCATTCGTTCTCTTCCTTCAAAATATTTTATTCGAAAATTGTATTCTATTTAGAAGATACTCATTAAACATAATTTAAACATCGAAGTTGGCAATAAAGAAATAAAAAAGAAGGATAATAGATTTTGTATTGACTGAAATTTTCTCATTTATTATTAAGAGAACACTCTTTACAAATCGTATAAAGATCTAATCGTTGACCAACTGGTTTGATATTTAATTCTGAGATAATCTGCGACCAAAATTCTTCTACAGTCTCCCCAAAATAGTCATACACTTCACTACAGGTGGAGCATATGATATTAACATGTGGTTTGATATTAGGGTCAAACCTGGAACTTCCAGGACCCCCAAGTTCTTGTACGAACCCTAATTCTTTTAGAAGGTGCAAGCTATGATATATAGTTGCAATACTAACTGTTGGATGATTTCTTACCACTTCTTTATAGATTTGTTCCGCAGTTGGATGATCTTGTCTGGTTATTACCACTTTAAAAATAGTTAATCGCTGCGGAGTGGCCTTAAATCCTTTTTCTCGTAGTTTCGTAATGAAATCGTCCTCAAGCATATTTAAATTCAATTTTGACTCATTAAAAAAGACATTTATTCCTTATTTAAATCCATTCTAATTTAATACTAAAACTTAAATAATAATCATTATAATTTATAATTAGCTATGCTCACTAATGTGAGGGATAAAAATGGCTAAAGTTGCTAGAAAAATGGTTGAAAAAGCAGGAGTAGATGTTGAAAAACTTCTTGAACTGTTAGTAAAGAATGCTGCCGCAGAGTTGACAACCTATTACTATTATACTATTTTACGAGTCAACTTGATCGGATTGGAAGGAGAGGGTATCAAAGAAATTGCTGAAGCTGCACGTATTGAAGATCGTAATCACTTTGAAGCTCTTATACCACGAATTTATGAGTTGGGTGGAAAACTCCCAGATGATATGAAAGAATTCCATGATTTATCCGCATGTCCGCCAGCATCACTTCCTAGTGATCCCACGGACACCAAAGCAATGTTAGAGGTACTTGTTAATGCTGAGAGATGTGCAGTACAGGGTTATACGGAGATCTGCAATATGACAGCAGGTAAAGATCACCGAACTTATGACCTGGCACTCGCAATTCTGAACGAGGAAATTGAACATGAAAGTTGGTTCTCAGAATTCTTAGGAGAAGGTCCATCTGGACATTTCTTACGAACTGGGGAAACGTCTCCCTTCGTGTCAAAATTTCTAAGATCTATATAAACTGAGAATAATTGATATTAACTGAACAAACACTTAGGCAAGCACCAAATAAGTTCGATGTGATCAGAGTGGGAACAAAAAGTACCGATTTAGTTTCGATGGACAAAAATGAAGTAGTAACTGAACTCAACAAAGCTTATTGCGATGAATGGTTAGCATTTTTCCAATATAATAGCTTAGCTACTATTGCAACAGGGAGAGGATCTTTTCAGTTTGCAAAAGAAATCAAAAACATTGCAGAAGAAGAACTTGAACATGCTGAAGAAGTTGCAGAACGAATTCTTGAACTAGGGGGAACACCTACCATTATGTGGGATGATATCAATAAGAAAGCAAATTGCAAATACCCCGATAAACTACCCAACGAAAAAGATCTTGAGGGAATGGCTCATTTAATCCTAGATGACGAACAATGCGCTATTACAGTCTATGATAAACTAATGAAACTAACTAAAGACAAAGATTTCAAAACCTACAATCTTATGATGCATATCTTGGAAGAAGAAGTCGTCCATGAAAACAAAATGCTACAATTTTTGGGAGAATGATAATCTAATTCATTCTCCACCTTTTTCTCTTTTATTTGTCTATGATTCCCATTTAATTGTACAACCAATTGCATAAGTTGACGAATTTTCGATTTCACGACCTTCTAGAAGAGCTTCTATTGCATCTCGAAGGTGTTGTTTTTCGACTTTATCTGGTTCTTTCCAATTATCGTCAATTGCTCCAGTATATCGAAGTTCTCGTTTTTCATCAAACATAAAAATATGAGGAGTCCTTTCGGCTCCATAAGCTTCCGCTGTCTCTTGCATTTCGTCTCGTAGATATGGAAAGTTAAAATTTTTGTTTTTCGCTCTTTTTACCATACTATGGAAGTTGTCTTGGGGATAATTTTTCGTTTCATTGGAATTTATTGCCACAATTGAAACTCCTTTTTCTCCATAATCTCGTTGAATAGCAACCATTCGGCCCTCGTAAGCTTGTACATAGGGACAATGATTGCAAGAAAAGATAACTACTAAGACTTTTTTATCATCAAAAGATGATAAAGAATAATCTTTGCCATCGACACCTGGGAGGTTAAAATCTGGTGCTTTAGTTCCAAGACTGACCTTTTCGGACATGATTATTACCTATATTATATCATGTGGTTATAGATTAAAAAGGTCTAAGATAATGACAGAAAGCTACATACAGGAGAAATCAAATTATAAAGTAATTATCTAGACAACTGAAAAAAGGAGAAACTAGTAATGGAAGAGTTACATCATAAAGGAAAAACCTGTGGAGACTGTGCGTGGTTAACTGAGAAATTTCCAGTGAAGAATGATACTTATGCCCTTTGTCGTCTAATAGTCCTTGGAGAATCCTTGGTTATGATGCAGAAAGATGAAATTGCGTGTCCTGAATTCGTTTCTAGATAAAAAACGGATTTTATTCAATGCAGTAGGGCGTAAGACGTTTACACAAGCCCATAGCCTCAGCTACTAACTCAGCTAGAT